>JBKGYB010000043.1:0-11195 GCA_046546295.1 Opitutales bacterium
GCTCTTCGGCTTACGAGAACGGGCGACGAGAACGGTTGATGAGTTTTACAAGCGGCACGGAGACCCGTGACCATTCACACGCCGGGCCCGTCGGAAGTCATCAAGGGGAATTCGCGCACGACTTGGTAGGGAGCGGCTCCCTCCGGAGGACGGCTGCGATAGAGCACAAAATGGTCGACCTGAAACGGAGCGGTGCCGAAATCCTTGTTGCGTTTCAACCACTGGCGCACCAACTCCGGCGAAGCGCCGGGGCATCGGGCAACGGTCACATGGGGCGTGAAGTGTGTGTTTTCAAGGGGAAACCCGAGGTTTGCCGCGACATCTTCGAGCTGCTTCTGAAGGGAAAACAGGTGCGGATGTCCTTTGCCCACGCCGGCCCAAAGCACCCTCGGACGCTTTTCACTCGGAAAACAACCGACCCCTTCGAGGTGAAGCAAAAACGGGCGCGCGGCTATTCCGCTGACGGCATCAATTATGGCATCGGTCATTTCAGGCTCCACCTCTCCAAAAAACCGCAGGGTCAGGTGCAGCTTTGATCCGGCAACCGGCCGGATCGAGCTCTCCCCTTCGTCCAGTTCGAACAGTTTTTCCCGTACGAAATCCGGAAGGGGCAGAGCAAAAAAAAGCCGTCTGGGCGGAAGCGCCGCCCTTGCTTCAGAGGAGGGTGCGTTTGCTTCCATCCCCTACTGTATATCAGAGGAGGGGCGCGATGACAAGGCTTACAATCGCCATGACATTAATGAGAATGTTCATGGACGGACCGGCCGTGTCCTTGAGGGGGTCCCCCACCGTATCACCGACAACCGTCGCTTTGTGGGCATCGGAATTTTTCCCGCCGAAGTGCCCTTGCTCGATGTATTTTTTCGCGTTGTCCCATGCGCCGCCCGAATTGGCCATGAACAAGGCAAGCACCACGCAGCCGAGCAGAGCGCCCACAAGAAACCCGCCGAGTGTTTGCGGCCCAATGCCAAAACCAACCAGGACCGGAGCAAATACCGCCACGGCCGCGGGAAGCATCATGCGCTTGAGTGCCGCGGTTGTTGCAATATCCACGCAACGGGCGGAATCCGGCTTGCCCTTGCCCTCCAGCAGTCCGGGAATATCACGGAACTGACGGCGGATTTCAGAAATCATTTCTCCGGCGGCATCCCCCACCGCAAACATGCAGATGGCACTGACAAGAAAGGGGCATAATCCTCCCAGAAAGATGCCGATAATCACGTCCGCGCTGGCCAAATCGAGTATAAATTCGGGGTTATTGGCGCTTATCACCTGCACATAGGCCGCAATAATGGCCAGTGCGGCAAGTGCCGCGGCGCCGATGGCAAAGCCTTTTCCAATGGCTGCCGTGGTATTGCCGACTTCGTCCAGGGAATCGGTGATCGTGCGGGTCTTTTCTCCAAATCCAGACATTTCCGCAATGCCGCCCGCGTTGTCCGCCACCGGTCCATACGCGTCGATGCTCATGGTAATGCCAATGGTCGCAAGCATGCCAACCGCAGCTATGCCGACACCGAACAATCCGGCCCAGAAGTTAGCGAGGAAAATCGCGGCGGCCACAACTAACAGGGGAATCACCACAGACAGAAGCCCTACTCCGATGCCGCTGATTATAACTGTCGCCACACCCGTGCGGGCCGCCTGGGCAATCGCCCGCATCGGTTTGCCCCCGGTAAAGAACTCCGTGGAAAGACCGATCACAACGCCACCAATGCAGCCTGCGAGCACGCAATTCCAGACGACAACATCAATCCCCAGCAACCGCACCACGCCAAACGCAAAAAATATGAAAAACAGCGCCGCGCCAAAAGTCCCCATGCGGAGCGCCCGAGCGGGCGCATGGGAGGACGACAATTTGACCACAAGGATACCGAGCATGGCGCAGACAATGCCCGTGCTGGCCAAGGCCAGCGGGAGAAACATCAGCTGGAGGCGGGCGCCGGCAGCCAGGTCTTCCAGCACGAGCGCGGGCAGGGTCGCGGCGATCGCCATGGACGCAATCATGGAGTTGCAATAGGATTCAAAAAGGTCCGAGCCCATACCGGCGACATCCCCTACATTGTCGCCTACATTGTCCGCGATAACTCCGGGATTGCGCGGGTCGTCTTCGGGTATGCCGGCTTCCACTTTCCCGACAAGGTCGGCCCCGACATCGGCTGCCTTTGTAAAAATGCCACCGCCCACCCGGAAAAATATCGCCACAAGCGAGGCCCCCATCGCGAAGCCGTGAATAATTTTAACTTCTTCTTGCGAGCCAAAGAAAAGAAACAGGCCCCCGACGCCAAGAAGCCCCATCGACGCAACGGTCAGGCCCATTATGGATCCGCCGAAAAACGCCGTTGAAAGCGCCTTTGCCGAGCCTTCCGCGTGGGCCGCCATAGTGGTCCGGACATTTGCCTTGGTCGCCGAAAACATGCCGATATAACCGGCAAGCGATGAGCACAATGCCCCGAGGAAGAAAGCGATCGATTCATTGGCATCCAGAAAGACGAAGACCAAGCCGCCAATGACGAGCGCAAATGGCAGCAGGAGCCTGAACTCCCGCTTCATGAAAACCATCGCGCCTTTGTGAATTTCGGCGGCGATGTCGGCCGTTACCCCCTCTCCGCCGGGAAGGCGCATGATGCGCTGGAAGATCAACGCGGCGAGAACAAGGCCGGCTATTCCAAGTACCGGCGGAATGAAAAAGATACTGTTTTCCATAATGAAAGCAGGAAGAGAAGAGAAGAGGTTAGGGGCCAAAGGCCAGAGGTTAGGGGCCAGAGGTTAGAGGTTAGGGGTTAGAGGGTGGTCGTATTTTTAAAAGACATTCTCAGCTGCTTTAACAAGGTCAGAAGCGATCCTGGGACTGCGCGGACATCCACCATAAATTGTGTTCCCGGGCAAGGGTCTCGGTATCCGGCATCTCGAAAGTCAGGAATTCCTTGCCGTTGCCAAAATACACACCGCTCGCAATATTCGGGTACAAATCACGGAGCACGGTGTCACGATTCACCACTTTGCTTGATTTTTCCGGTCGTTGTACCAGAAGTTCCAAGCACTCGCGCAAATGGGGGATATTCGAATAAGGCAGTTTTTCTGTGTTTCCGCGTTCGGGATCCGTCGCCAGCTCGCCCAGCTTGAGGTCCGCAAAAACAATCTTCGGCACTCTGAGCGGGTTGTCCTCGCGGGTGAGAAAAGTTGCGAAATCCCGTGGGTTTAGCCGGCTCACTACCCGCGGGCTGACCGGCCCCAGTTCCTGATACAGGAAAAAGCCTTCATCGAATGCACGGTCGTTTTCTCCCGGTTCAAGACGCAGACTGTCCCCCTTTCGGGTCGTCAGGTAGAGCGCGCGCACCGCTTCAACGGGCAAGCGTTCCAAAACACGGTAAATCGCAAGATAGGAGGAGCGCCGCTGCGTTCCGTATTCGTGCGGTTTGCACAGGGTTTCAAGCGCGCCCAAGCCGAAGGGTTCGGCGAGCTTTTCGTAATCCAGTTCGAAAAAAATCGCGGGACCACTGGAGGACCGGCGGCTGCCTGTGGCGAGATAGGAACCGAAAGATGCGGGCTCGAGCATTGAGGCAATCAATGCTTCCGGCACAAGCGAAAGGTAGAGATAGGTCGACATGATTCAGGAGCAGTTTCCGGGAAAGGTTATATCCCTTTTTATGTTTCGCCTTCAAGTCAACAGCATAAAAATTTTGCGCTTCGCGCAAAGCGTTCTTATCGGCTGCGCCGATTCATGGTGAACGGCAAGTGAACAGCTACGCCGCATCGGCGGCGCTGTTCTTCTGCCCGTTCTTCTTTTTCTTCTTTACAGTGCTCTGCCCGGAAGCAGCCCCGTTTTCTTTTAATTTGATTTTCGGCTTGCCGCGGCCTTCGACAACCCCGCGATTTACAGTTACTTCCTCGACTTCCTTGTTTTCCGGAAGGTCGTACATGACATCCAGCATGATACGCTCCATGATCGACCGAAGCGCCCGGGCGCCCGTCCTTAACTCCATTGCTTTATCGGCGATCGCGGCTACCGCATCCTGCGTGAAATGCAATTTCGCTCCTTCCATGGAGAACAGTTTGCCGTACTGTTTGACGAGGGAATTTTTGGTGTTTTGCAGAATATGCTCCAAGTCGGCGCGCGTGAGTTCGTCCAAAACGGCCACCATCGGCAGGCGCCCGATGAATTCGGGGATCATGCCGTAATGCACGAGATCTTCCGGCTGTGTTTTACGCAACAATTCGGTCGACACAACTTCCTGGGACCGGTCTTCGGAAGCGTGCTCGAAACCCATGCCCTTGGTTCCAATCCGGCTCTGGACGATTTTGTCGAGGCCGACAAAGGCGCCGCCGCAAACAAAGAGGATGTTTTTCGTATTGATCTGAATGTATTCCTGATTGGGATGCTTGCGCCCGCCTTGGGGCGGCACGTTACAGACGGTCCCCTCAAGAATTTTCAAGAGCGCCTGCTGGACCCCTTCGCCGGATACGTCCCGCGTAATGGACACGTTGTCGGTCTTGCGTCCCACCTTGTCGATTTCGTCCACGTAAATGATCCCGCACTCCGCCTTTTTCGCATCGTAGTCCGCGGATTGGAGGAGGCGTAAGACAATATTCTCCACATCCTCACCCACATAACCGGCTTCGGTCAAAGTGGTCGCATCCGCGATGGCGAAGGGAACGTCGAGCATCTTCGCCAATGTCTGGGCGAGCAGGGTCTTCCCGCTTCCAGTGGGGCCCAGCAATAGAATATTGCTCTTTTCCACCTCAATGTCCCGGAATTCGTTTTCAATGGCTGTAAAATCTTCTCCCGTGTTCGACTGCATGCGCTCTTCCATCCGAAGACGCTTGTAATGGTTGTACACCGCCACAGCCAGCGCGCGCTTCGCATAATTCTGGCTTATGATGTGCTCGTCCAGGCGCCCCTTGATCTCGCTCGGCTTGAGCAAATTAAACCGGCTCTGCTCCCGGGACTCCGTCTTCGGTGCGCCTTCTTCCCCTCCGGCAAGTTCGCGGTCAATAATGGTTTTGCAGACGGATACACAAGAATCGCAAATGTGCACGCCCGCCGGGCCCGCAATCATCTTGCGGACCTCGTTTTGGGCTTTGCCACAAAACGAGCAAAAGGTCATGCGGGTTGATTTGGCCATAATAACTATTTGTTGGAATTCCGGAAAGCTCAGGAAGCCGGGACGCTCTTGCCCTCGGCTTTGCTTTCACTCTTGCTTTCGATCACCTTGTCGACAATGCCGTATTCCACGGCTTCTTCGGCGAGAAGATAAAAATCACGGTCCGAATCGGCGCCGATTTCTTCCGGTGTTTTGTTCGTGTGGCTTGCCAGCAGTTCGTTCATGCGTTCGCGCCATCGGACAATTTCTTTCGCGGCGATCGAGATGTCCGAAGTTTGTCCGGTGGCGCCCCCGACCGGCTGGTGCATCATCACCCGGCTGTTGGGCAGGGCGAAGCGCTTGCCCTTTGTTCCCGCAGCGAGCAGAAGCGTGGCGAGACTGGCGGCCTGGCCGACACAATAGGTGATTACGTCGCACTTCAGGAAATTCATGGTGTCGTAAATCGCCATCCCGTCGGTCACGCTTCCGCCCGGCGAGTTGATATACAAACTGATGTCTTTTTTGGGGTCTTCCATCTGCAGGAAAAGCATTTGCGCAATGACGGAATTCGCGACAAAATCATTGATCGGCGTGCCGATGAAGATAATGCGATCCCGCAGCAGACGGCTATAGATGTCCCAGGCACGCTCGGTGCGTCCATCGCGTTCATAAATAGTTGGAAGTGGTACGTAGCTCACGGTTTTTTGTATCCTCTAGTATTGTTGGTTTAGTTAAATTCCAGATGGCACCCTAACTTCAATGAAGCATTTATCAAATGCATTTCCCGAATCAGGTCTCGGCGCCCGCGTTTTCCGGGGCCTGTTCCACGGGTTCGCGGTTGGCTTTCTCCAGCAGCAGGTCCATCGTCTTCCCAAGAACAATCTGGTTCTGCATTTGTTGGACGCGTTGACGGTCCTTTCGCAGCTCCTTGACGAGTTGGTCCGGCTTTTGCCCGGCCTGCATCGCCTGATTCATCACCATTTGGCTGAGGTCCTCGTTGGTCGCTTCAATGCCTTCCTTCTCGGCGATTTTGGCCAGGATAAGACGGGACTTTAACCGGCCTTCCGCAGCTTGGGCGGCGCCGGCGTGCAAGGCTTCCTTGTTCTGTTCGAGATCTTCCTGCGATACACCCTGCTGGATGTTCTGTTGTATGTATTCACGCAGAATGGATTCGGTTTCCTCCTCCACGCCGCTTTGGGGCACGGGAAAGTCGGCGGCCTCAACCAGATGTTGGGTGATCTGCTCGCGCTCGGCGCCGGAGTTCCTCTGCTTCTTTTGATTTTCGATGTTTTCACGGAGACGATCCCGCAACTCCGCCTCGTCCTTGACCTGCAGGCTATCGAAAAACGCTTCGTCCATCTCCGGAAGCTCTTTTTCGCGCACTTCCTCGACTTCCAGGTTATAAACCGCCGTCTTACCCGCCAGCGCCTCCGGCTTGAAGTCGTCCGGAAATGTCATGCTGACTTCCTTGCTGTCGCCCGCTTTCATTCCGACGACACCATCGACAACCGCACGCACACCGGGCGCTTGCTCGGCCCCGGCTTCTTCCCAAGTGGACTTCTGCGTGCCGAAAATCGGGGCGTCCGGAACAAGATCCTCAATTTTTTCCTCGCCGATTTTTCCCTCGTAGGAACACCGGACGTAGTCCCCTTTTTCCGCGGCCTTTTCCGCGACCTTGTACTCCGCACGCTGGTTGAGAATGCGCTGCAGGATATCATCGACCTCCTGGTCGCTCGCCTCGCTCGGCTCGACCCGGACCGTCAGGCCTTCGTACTCCGGCACTTCAAAGGGGGGCACAATATCGACCTCAAAGCTGATCCGAACTTCTTCGCCCTCCCGGATCTCTCCTTCTTCCAGATCAACCGTCCGGAAAACATCGAATTCCGCGTCCACCACGGCATCCTGGTGCGCCTTGGATACCAGCCGCTTGCGAAGCTCCTCTTTCATGTCCTTGGCGAACCTGGCGCGGATCATTTTGTCCGGGGCCTTGCCCGGCCGGAAGCCGGGTATTTTGGCGTTCTTACGAAAACTTTCGAGCAGTTCCTTCTCCTGTTCAGCCACCTCTTCGGGGCTGAAGGTCACGGCGACTGTCTTGCGGGTGTCGTTGGTGTCTGTAATTTCGGTTTTCACGCTGATAATTCTGGTTTGCGTTCATTGCCCACTTACACCGCGGGCAAAACAGATCAATAAAGGGTGATGCGTTTTTCCGGTCAATGCCTATATTAAATTCCGTGCTTATTCATTCGTTTCACGCAGACGAATCCAGTCCGGACGAGCCTCGACAAACAACTCCGACCACGGTTCCAGCGCCTCCAGCGTCCGGGGTATGGCATCAATCCGACGGCTGAGCACGCCGACGACCGCAATGTTCTCCCGGCGGTTAAACATCCGCAACCGCAGGTCGAGCGCATTAAGCATCGGTTGCAGAGCGGTTACGTCGCCATCTTCCGGCAATTTCAGGACAATCTGGTCGGCCGCCATATAACGGAACGCACCGGAATCCAAATCCTCCACGACCCGGACAAAGGGATAGCTGTCGTCAAACTGAAGCAACCAGACCCGTTCCGACGGATCCCCGCTCTCCGGCAAATGACCGAAATCCACGATACGCCCCTTTTGAAAAACTTCCGGCGCCTCCTCCGGCAAAGGATCCGCTCCGGCCTCCGCGGCACGCGCGTTTTCTTCCCGCCACGGGTCGGACCTCGCGCTTTCGCGGGCCGCGCGCCGGTTTAAAATGAAAGAAACGACCAAAAGTCCGAGCATCACCCCGACGAAAAAAACAAGCATGCGCTCACCCGACTTCATCGCTCGCCGCCTCCCGCATTTCGTGGGTCCGCCGGAAGTCGCCTTTTTCCCGACGGGCAAGGTATTCCTCCCGGGCTCGCATGACACAAAGAACAAGGCTCACTCCTCCGGCCCACACCCCGGCGTATTGCAAGCCGTTGAAGAATCCGAAGGCGATGTAAAACAGGTAATCGGCGCCCTCCCCGGCAAAAAAAAGCGCATACCCGAGGTGTGTGAGCGCGCCGAACGCCGCCCCTCCAAAACAGATGAGGCATACATAAAACAACCAACCGAAAAACCAGCGGAAGGCTTGTTTGAAAAAATCGGCCATGCGCGGCAAATTGAAGAGAAACCCGCACATTGCAAGCACAGCGCAACGCTTTGCAAACGCGTGCTTTACCCGGACGCCATGCTCCCCATTATTGCAGCGCATGATCCATACTATCGCCCCCATTCGCGTCCGCTACGCTGAAACCGACCGCATGGATGTCGTCTACCACGGCAACTATCTCGTCTGGTTTGAAACCGCGCGCATACTCATGCTCGACGAAATCGGGCTCCCTTATCGGGACATCGAAGCCCGCGGCCTGTTTATCCCGGTACTCAGTGCCAGCGTGGAATACCGATCGCCCGCGCGCTTCGATGACCGTCTGGACGTGCATCTTTTCCTGAACGAACGGATGCGGGCGCGCTTTCATTTTGACTACGAAGTGCGCCGGGGCGGCGAGCTGTTGGCTACGGGGAAAACCAGCCATGCTTTCATGGATCCGAACGGTCGCGGCCTGCGTCCGCCGGAGGACTTCCTGGAGCGCTTGCATGCGTTCAGTGAAAAGACGAGTCGAACGGTTAATGAGGGTATTAATGGGCGGTAATTAGAATAAAAGAAAGACCATGGATATAAGCGTCTATAAGCGAACATAAGCGGTTCCCGGCTATGCCGGGCTCAGGGTGGTTTTTCCAGCGAAGCTGGAAACCGCTTATTGGCGCTTATATTTTTGGGCATTAACGGTTGTTTTGTTTCCATTCCCGCGCGCATTGCCGGTACGTGCGCGCGACATGCGCCACGACTTCGTCCATCGTCCGCCCCTCGGTTGTGATGCAAACGCCGGCTTCCATATAAACGGGT
The DNA here is from genome assembly GCA_046546295.1 of Opitutales bacterium. Lineage (GTDB taxonomy): Bacteria > Verrucomicrobiota > Verrucomicrobiia > Opitutales > Coraliomargaritaceae > JBKGYB01. The sequence goes on from JBKGYB010000043.1 coordinate 8,992, forward strand.
ACCCGTTCCGCCAAAAGTTCGCGAATGCGTGCTTCGGGATTTTCAACCTTCAAAAGGGGTCGGTTTTTATTCCTCGAAGTACGTTCGATGATACTCTCGACGGAAGCGAAGAGACTGACCACCACCCCCTTTTCCTTAAGGCGTTCCTTCATGCCCGGCTGTACGACCAGCCCGCCCCCGCAAGCAACCACGCATTTTTCCTCCGGATGCCCCGATTCCACAAACGCGCGTTCGCGCTCACGGAACGCATCCTCCCCTTCCGTGGCGAAAATTTCGGGGATCGATTTGCCGGCCTCCCGTTCTATCCAATGGTCCGAATCAATAAACAGGAACTGCATTTGCCGGGCCACCCGCCGACCGATGGCGGACTTCCCCACCCCCATGAATCCCACTAGGTAGAGGTTTGGTTGCTGTTCTTTCTTATTCCGCTTCACCCGGTCGATCTTTGTATAATACGGGCGGGATTCGCCACCTTATTTTTTAATTCATTTTGTAATTCCGGCAAAACACTTGAAGCCGGCCCTTTTCCCGACATAATATACTGATATGAGTGAGAATGTGGTGGAAATCAGCGTAAAAGGCGTAATGCCGACATCAAACGGCTGCGCCGTGTTTCTCGGGAACAATGAGAAAACTTTTGTCATATACGTCGACCCGGGCATCGGCTCGGCCATCCAGCGAGCCGTTAACCGCACCTCAAGCGAGCGGCCCATGACGCACGACTTGGTGCGCAATATCCTCGAAGGTTTCGGGGCGGAAGTCGAACGCGTGGTGATCAATGACGTGGATCAGGGCACGTTTTACGCACGCTTGATCCTCGCAATGACAAACGAACTCGGGAGCAAAATCGTCGAGATCGACGCACGCCCGAGCGATGCCATTGTCCTCGCCCTGCAGGCTGAAAAAACACTCTACACAACACGGAAGCTGCTCGACGAGGTGGACGATATGAGCGAAATCCTTGCAAAGATTCTCAAGGAAAACGAGTAGATGGATACTTCCCCGCCAGCCGGGGGACGCCAAGCCCTGCCCGCGCCGGCGCCCATGCGGCCGGGGCGGGCATGGACAGCGCTCGCCCCCATGCAGGATGTCACCACCCTGCCCTTCATGCGGTTGCTGGGGCGCTATGGGCCGCCCGACCTTCTTTTTACGGAATATTTCCGGGTGCACGCACACTCCAGACTGGAACCCCACATCGTTGCCTCGATCCGGGAACATGAAACCGGCCGGCCGGTTTTCGCACAACTTATCGGCGAAAACCTCGAGGATCTCAAGCGAACCGTCCGCGCCATTCGGGATGCCGAACTCCCCGTGGCCGGCATCGACTTGAATATGGGATGCCCCGCTCCCAAGGTCTATAAGAAGAACGTGGGCGGCGGGCTCCTGCGCGAGCCCGCAACGGTTGAACGGATATTCCGCTGCCTGCGCGAAGCTGTCGACGGTCGGTTTACCGTTAAGATGCGGATCGGTTTTGAGGACGACCGGCATTTCGACGCCATGCTGGACCTTGTAACGGCATACGGCGTCGACCTCCTCAGCCTGCATGCCCGCACCGTCCGGGAGGCCTACCGCGGGGAAGCACATTATGAGTACGTCGCCCGAGCTGCGGATCGGGCGCCCTGCCCCGTGCTTGCAAACGGGAACATCACCTCTGTCGCGAGAGGCCAATGGGTCCTTGATACCACAGGCGCAGCCGGACTCATGATCGGGCGCTCCTGCATCCGGAATCCATGGATTTTCCGCCAGTTCCGCGAACACTTCTCCGGCGAACCCATCTTTCGTCCCACTCTTTCCAATATACGTGACTACGTGGAGGATCTCTACAGCGTGACCGACGGCCCCGGCCTCGAGGAGCGGCAACATGTCAACCGGATGAAAAAATTCCTCAATTTCGTCGGGGTCGGGGTAGACACTGAAGGCAACTTTCTCCATGAAATGCGGCGCGCCAAATCAAGGAATGAACTCAATGCGATTTGCGACCGCCACCTCGTCGACAACGGCCGCGCCGCGTCAATTTTCCCGGAAGAACCCATTAAAGGACTCATCGCCCGCCCCAACTGCGAAGCGAGGTAGGCTCGGGACTCCTTGCCTCTGTGAAGTTTGCGTGACACCATCTTCGGGTTTTCGGGAAAAGGCGAAGAGCCGGCGAAAAACCGGTCGACGGTCGAGGAGAGCGGGCGACGATTGTAGCGACCGGGTTTACC
>JBKGYB010000044.1:0-11050 GCA_046546295.1 Opitutales bacterium
CTCAAGGGCGGGACGCCCTTGCTCCGTAACAGAGCGCCGTGCGGCATTCGGCCGCTCTTTCGGAGTCAGGGCGTCCCGCCCTGATGCGTTTGCTTTCCGGGTAGCATAGCCACCGCTCAAGGGCGGGACGCCCTTGCTCCGCCGTGAGCTTGCCTGCCCTGAGCCTGTCGAAGGAGTCGAACTGGTCGAAGGGCTCCGTAACCGAGCGCTGTATGGCGTTCGGCTCTTCGGCTTACGAGAACGGGCGACGAGAACGGTTGACGCGTTTTACCTGCGGCACGCATACGCCACTCGTGATCCGCTCTCGTCGCCCGCTCTCCTCGGCCGTCGACCGGTTTTCCGCTGGCTTACTGTTTGTCGCATAATTGTTTTGACACGGTGAAGGTGGAAGCGGCTTCCAGCCGCTTGGTTGCGTATGCAGAAAGCGGCAGGATGCCGCTTCCACTTTTTCCGACCGACCTTCTGACGTCGGAATAATTCTTGGACGATTAGTAAGACTCCCCCGAATACCCGAAGATGGTGTCACGCAAACTTCACAGAGGCAGGGGATCCTGAGTCTGCAAACGAAGGAAATATCATGACAAAGTGTTCGCTGATAACACCAGTGTGGCCAGCGCGAGGACGAAGCACAGCACCCCGCAAAACGGACGAATTTTATTGAGTGACTTCAGGGTGATACGCTCGGGTATCCGCTTGACGAATGTAGCCGAAAGAAAAGCGAACTGGCCCCACCACCAGCAGACACCGATAGCTGCGCCCGCCATGATCGCAGGGACCGGTTTCCAACCCGCAGAATCCCCCGCATAGACACCGGTTGCCAAGAGCACCGCCATAGCAGTCGGCAAGCGCATCGGCATAGCCAACGACCGGTTGAACGCATGCCGGAACAAGGTGCGGGCAGGCGGCAATTCGCCTGCGTTATTTAATTTTTCGGCCCGCCGCGAGCCCAGCATTTTAATCCCGAGATACAACAGCACGAAAGCCGCGAAAATATGGATGCCTGCTTCCAAAAAGCGCAGATGCACCAGCATCATCCGCAACCCGGGAACAGCCACGGCCAGCCATACAAGTTGCGACAGGGCAAATGCCAGCCCCACGCAAAGGACTTGAGCACGGGTTCCGCAAGCGCCGACCTTCGCGAGCCAGACCGTCCCGGGAAATAGCGTAAGGGATAGAATAACCCCGGCTGCGATACCTTCCAACATAGTATTAATCGGATCGTTTAAACACGGTAAGCAGATGAAGCCACAGAAGTCCACCGGCGCCGGCCCATAATACGGCCGCCGCCGGATGCCACCCGCCGGCCCAGCCGAGCGCCATGCCCAGCCAGGCTATCGCAGCTCCGAAAACCCACCAGCCTCGCGAAACATCTCCTGCTTCAGCAGCCCGCGCGAACGGGAAAAAGGCGCCGGCAAGCAACAAGGCGCTCACCCGGTCCAACCATGCATCCAATGCGACTCCTGATGCCGCAAGCACAACAGCCGCAAGCAAAACCACGGAAAAATTCGTCGCCAAGTAAGTCATTGAGCGCCCCGACATTTTTTTCCGGGCGGCCATCCGGTCTTCAAGGGCCAAAGAGGCCCCATTTGTCCGGCGTATAAAAAGCATTTCCTGCAACCAGCGCGCAAAGAGCGCCAGAAATACCAGACCTGCAAAGACCGCGGTTTTGCCCGACACGGCGTGTCCGCCCGACGGCAAGGCCGCCGGAATGCTGAGAAAAACAATTCCCAACCCCATGGCCGCAAAAATGTCCGGATGCGGCTCACCGGCCCGGAGCGCATGCCACGCCGGCACAGCAAACCCGGTCCATCCGACGGCAATGGTCAGGACTGCGACGCCCACGCTCAACAGGGCAAACAAATCTTTATATTCACCGTGTCCGGCTTCAAGCCATTGGGGCAAAGCAAGCAACGCGGCATTAATTGTGAAGAGCGCACATAACAATACACGCCAGTCCAAGGGGGAGAGGCCGCGCAAGCCCCCCTTCCCCACGGGCTTCAGCCGATAACCGAAACGGCTCAGCTCTTCCGCAAGCGCCGCCAAGTCGAAGCGGCCGGCCTCCCAGCTCAAATACAAGCTGCCGCTTTCCAGACTTGCCTCGACGGCCCGGACACCGCTACTGCCTCGACTGAGGCGTTCAACCAACCAGATACAACCCATACAGCGCATCCCGACCACCCGGAGTTGCGCCTCCGGTCGGCTCCCGGTTTCCTCCGCCCGTTCCTGGAACCGCTTCAAGCTTTCCGTTTCCTCGTTTCCCTGTGCCGCAGGCGGAAGCGGCGGACCGCTTCGATCCTGCCAGTCATAAAAACCGGACAAGCCTTTCTCTTGAAGCAAGTGATAGACCTGTTCACATCCCGAACAACAAAACTCCGATTGGTCGCCACCGGCCAGGAAACGCCTGCCGCAATGCTTGCAAGTCACATAGCGCCGCGCCTTCACGCCAGGTCAAATCGCTCAATCCCCTTCCGCACATCCGAGAGAAAAGCAGCGGCCCCCACCCCGTTGATCCAACGGTGATCAAAGGTTAATACGAGCGAGACCACTTCCATGGTCCCCCCGTCCTTCGACTTCGGATCCGGAAGCACATGGGGGGCGCCAATAAACAGCGTAGCGACGGAGGGCGGCACAACAACGGGTATCGCCGACCTTACATTATACGCCCCCATGCTGGAAATTGTCAGAGGCACTCGATTTTTCGAAGCCACCTCCCCGTGCCTGGTTCGACGGAGCGCCTCATTGAATGCCTCCGAAAATCCCTCCCAATCCAGTGTATTGACATGTGAAACAACGGCGGTTTCAAGCGCATCCCCCGGCAGCGCGACCGCAACCCCAAGGTCAAAGCGCTCGGGATCGTGAATCAACTCGTTCCCCCGGACAACGGAGGCAAAGCGCTCATGCTTGTTCATTGCCCGGGCGACGGCCCAAGCGGACATGGTGGCTGTTGAAAGCGTGCCACCCGGTGTTTCCTTGCTCCGGAGCCGCGCATCACGGACGGTCTCCCAGCGGCAGGTCAATTCGATCGTTGCGGGCACGATGCCCTGCAGCTGTCGCACGGCCTCCTGGGAGAGCCCTTCCGTCTTTTTCAAGGTATCGTAAGGCAGCGCTTCTCCGCTCCCTGCGGCCGGCGCCGGCGCGGCGGAGCCGCTCAGACGAAGGACGGCAAGTTCCTGCCCGACCGTCACCTCATCGCCTTCCGAGACATGCCATTCCAAAAGTTCACCATCCGCATCGCATTCGATCGGAAAAACCGCCTTGTCCGTTTCGACTTCGCACAAGGGGTCGTCCGCCCGCACGGCATCCCCCGCATTTTTCAAAATGGAAACCAGACGGGCAACCCGAATGCCTTCTCCAAGGATAGGGACGGTAATCACTTTTTGGTTTCCGCCGGACGATTCCGTATGCTCTTTCATGGTATTTGTTTCCTCCGGCGCCGAGGCTGGAGCACCGGCTTTTTCAGGAGCCGCAGCCTCCAGGGAACTCTGCAACGCGGAGGCCAGCATTCGATCGATTGCCGCTGTAATACGCTCCCGGTCGGGCAAAGCGCCGTATTCATAAATCGGGTTAAATCCAACGTGTACATCCTCCTTTGAAACGATCGCCGGCGGACTCCGCAGGGCGCCGAGCACGCTGTGGTCCGAGCAAAGCTCCGCCACCAGCATTTGGCCGACGCTGGCGCTGATATTGTCCTCCTGCACAACCAGAAGTCGCCCCGTTTTTCGGACCGACCCGGCCAGCGTCTCGCGATCCCAGGGCGAAATCCAGCGCAAATCAATCAAGTCGGCGTCCACCTTCTCATCCATCCCGTCCAGGGTGTCCTGAACCAGCTCGACGCAATTGCCCCAGGTAACGAGCGTGAGCATGTCACCTTCGCGAAGGACACGAGCGCGCCCGAACGGAACCGGTTCCAGCGCGGCAACCGGAAGATCCGCCCACATCAAATGTTTTGGAAGCAGAATGATTGTCGGGTCCTCCCCTTGCAGAGCCGACCAGAAGAGGCCCGCCGCATCCTCCGGATTCGCCGGCATGGCGACCCGAATGCCCGGCACCCGGGCAAAACTTGCCTCCGCCGACTGGCTGTGCCAGAGCGCGCCTCCGGGCAAATAACCACCTGAGGGCGCGTAGATTACAAGCGGACACTTCCAATGGCCAAAACTACGCCAGCGGAGCGTCGACATGTTTGTGACCAATTGATTCCACCCGGGATAAATGAAGTCGACAAACTGAATCTCAAAGCAGGGGCGCTTGCCATAGGACGCCAGCCCGACAGCCACCCCCATGATCGTCGACTCGGCAAGCGGTGAATTCACCGCCCGGCTCGGATCCTTGGTGGAGAGCCCCTTCGTCAAATTGAACACCCCTCCCTTCGGATCCGCAATATCTTCACCGAAGAAAGCGACCTCCGGCATCTCATCCATCGCCGCATGGAAGGTCCGGTTCACGGCATCCAGCATCCGGCAGGAAGATCCCAGCTCCAGCGGCGGCGGCGGCTTCTCTTCCGGCGCGGGGCCATACAGGTGCAAAAGTCCCTCGTCGCGTTCGGGATCTTTCGCTTCCCCGGCTTCACGATAGGCTTCCCGCACCGATTCCCGGACCGTGGCTTCCAACTCCGTCAGCTCCTCCTCACTACAGACCCCATCCTCAACCAGACGCTTTTTAAAAAAAACAATCGGATCCCGCTCGTGCATCGCCTCCAACTCGTCCGCGGCACGATACATCCTCTGGTCGTCCGCGCTCGAGTGGTTCGAAAAGCGCTCCACGTCGCACCATACAAACGCCGGCCCCTCCCCGGCGCGGGCCTTTGCAACCGACTCCGCCGCGACCGTGTTGACCGCATCGACGTCACATCCATCCACACGGCTCCATTCGGTTTCATCCAGCACCCCCAGTGCCAACGGAGTGGTTCTTCCGGTCTCCGTGCTGATCGCAATCCGGTTGTCCTCGACAACAAATACCACGGGAAGTTTCCGCTCCTTCGCAAAGCAGACCGCTTCAAAAAAGTCGCCCTGCCGGGCCGCCGCCTCGCCGAGCGAGGCATAGACGATATTCCGTTTGCCGTCGAGCTGCATCCCCCAAGCCGCGCCGCAAGCGGGCAACAAATGAGCTCCCACCGGCGAAGGGTGGCTCCAGATATTCAAGGAGCGATCGCTGAAATGCCCCGTCAGTTGCCGTCCGCCACTTGAGGAGTCGCGCTTTGCATAGAAGGCGAGTGCGAGATCCCTGTCGCTTACCCCGCGTTGCAAACAAAACGCCCTGTCGCGATAATACGGGAAAGCGTAATCCTCCGGCTCCATATGCAGCGCAAAAGCCGCGAGTGCCTCGTGCCCCATGCCGGAAATGTGGAACCAGCCTTTGCCCTGGCGGATCAGGCTCTGCTCGCGAAGATCGCCCAACCGGCTGCGCCACAACACCTGCAGGAACTCCCGACGCGCGGAAACCTTCATGTTTGAAGTCAAGGTTGATGATTTGTTTGGCATCTCACTGATTGGGCGCCCCACACATGCATGCGGAAAGATTTCGATTCAGTGTTCCGGCGTGGAGTCGGGGCCTGAAACACGGCATAACGCTTAGCGGAAACACAATACCGGGATGTAACAACGGCGCAGCAACTCGGTGGTGGTGCTGCCGATCAGCAATTCCCGAATACGGCTGTGCCCGTAGGCGCCCGCAATTAAAAGGTCCATTTCATTCCGCTCCACATACTCCGCGATCGCCGTCTCCACGTCGCCACTCAATGTCTGGCAAACCGGCTGTAGTCCGCTTTCCTTAAGAAGTTTTTCCGCTTCCTCCAGACGCTGGGCGGCCTGTTCCTCCTTGTGGCCTTCTATTACCGTCACGACCCGCAAGTCCATCGCCTTGAAAAGTTCGTTCTCTCCGATAAAACGAAGCGCTTTGCGACAGCTATCTCCCCCATCATAGGCAAGCGTGACACGCGTGATCGGCTTAAACTTGCGGGAGGTTGCCAAACATGGTTTTTCCGCGGCCCGGACCACGCGCTCCATCATCGCTCCCAGGTGCTTGGAAGCAAAATCAGCGTTTTCCCCGCGCTTGCCCAAAAGGATCAAATCCGCTTTTTCCGTGTAGTCTTCCATGGTTTCCACCAGCAGACCGGTCTCGTGGTGGAACGTCGTCTGTTTCTCCAGCCCTTCCTCTCGGAAAAGTTCCATGGCCTGTTCCTCTATAAAGCCGGATTTCAGCTGCTCCACCTGATGCAGATGATTAATCATCCCCTCGTATGGTTGAATCCCCAGGCTCCCGCTCAAATCAGCCACTGCCGGAACTTCGAATTGGCGCAGGTCCGTCACATACAGAATATCGACCTTCGCCCCGGTCTGCTTCGCCAGCCAGGCCCCGTAGTGGCAACATTCTTTTGCGTAATTTGAACCGTCGGTGCAGATGAGCAGGTTTTTTATCATAAGGATTTTGTTGTGTGAAAGGACGCCCAGGACTCCTGAGACTTGTTCTACGCCTTGAATGTTGAATAATCAGCCCGGCGTCCGCAACGGAAAAAACACGCGGCTGACGGTTTTCCGGTCACGCGCAATAGGTATATCCGTCGGGAAGCGTGACGCCCTTGCACACGACCAGCACCCCGTCGCGAACGACCACATCAGCGCCCGGCTTGTAATCATCCTCCAGCCCCGTGGGGTCGAGGGTTACATTGTCGCCGATACGCACGTTTTTATCAAGGATTGCGTTTTTAATCCGGCAATTTTTCCCCACGCCAAGATCCGGCCGCTTCAACTCGCGATTATCCTTAATGTCCTGCGGTGTCTCGAAATAATCGGCGCCCATCATAACAACATGGTCCAGCTCGGATCCGTCCGCGACCACCGACCGAAGGCCCACTGAAGATTGTTTAATGGCGGCGTCCGTAATAATGCAGCCATCCGCCAGAACGGCTCGCGCGATTTTGCAGCCGTTGATTTTTGCCCCCGGAAGGAAGCGCGCGCGTGTAAAGATGCGCGCCTCTTCATCGAAAAAATTGAAGGGGGGCACCGGATCGGTCAACCGGAGGTTCGCTTCAAAAAAGGCGCGCACTGTGCCGATATCCTCCCAGTAGCTGTCAAAAACATAAGCCCGCATCTTTGCCTGCCCCAAAAGACCGGGAATGACTTCCTTTCCGAAATCGGTTGCAGAGGAGCTCAGGGAATCGATCAAGGTTCTGGCTTTAAAAATGTAAATCCCCATGGAAGCCAGGCAATAGTCCCGATCTCCCGGATCCTGCATCCGGCTGCGCACGCTCGGCCCCACCGCGAGATCACGAATCACCTTTGGATCCTTCGGCTTTTCCACGAATTCCTTCACGTCCAGTGCCTCGTTGACCCGCATCAACCCGAACTCTTCCGCCTGTTCCAGGCCCAATGGCTTGGCCGTAAGGGTCACATCCGCTTCGGCCTCGTCATGTTCCCGCACCACATCGTGCAAATACATGCGATATAACTGGTCGCCTGACAGGATGATGCAGAGATCGTCCTCCTCCAGATCGTGAAAATGGTGGAGGTTCTGGCGCACCGCGTCCGCGGTCCCCTGGTACCAGCTGTCGCCTCCCTCTGTTTGCTCGGCCGAAAGGATATCGACAAATCCGCCGCCGAACGGATCAAACTTGTAAGCGAGCTGGATGTGCCGGTGCAGGGAAGCCGTATTGAACTGCGTAAGAACATAAATTTGGTTATATCCTGCGTTCAGGCAATTACTGATGGGGATATCGACCAAGCGGTACTTGCCGGCCAGAGGGACCGCGGGTTTGGAGCGCTCTTTTGTCAGGGGGTGAAGGCGCGTGCCGCGGCCGCCTCCCATAATAATGCAGATGATCTTCCGTTTTCTCATAATTTTCCAGGGTTTGTGTTTCTCTATTTGCTTGATTCGTAAACGATAAGAGCCATGACTTGAAGTCTTATGTGTGGAATTGTTGGATATGTTGGAAGCGAACGGGCGGGTAGCGTCATGTTGGATGGACTCAAACGGCTCGAATACAGGGGTTACGATTCCGCCGGCATGGCGGTCTGGCAGGACGACGGCCTGTTTACCTTTAAACAAACGGGGCGTGTGCAGGCACTCGAAGACGGCTTGCAACAAAATTTCGGGGAAGTCCTGAGCGGCGATGTGGGGATCAGCCATACGCGCTGGGCCACGCACGGGAATGTTACGGAAGCCAACGCCCACCCCCACGTCAGCAGCGACGGGTCGATCGCCTTGGTCCACAACGGCGTCATTGAAAACCATACGGGAATGAAAAAATTCCTGCTCGAACAGGGCTTTGCCTTTGCATCCGAAACCGATTCCGAGGCGCTCGCCAATCTCATAGCCTACCACTACCAGAAAGAGAAAACAGGGAAAGGAAAAAATCGGTTCTTCGAAGCGGTCCGTAAGAGCCTGCGCCATGTTGAAGGGACCTACGGCATCGCCGTCCTGTGCGCCGATTATCCGAACGAACTGGTCGGCGCCCGAAAGGGCTCGCCCCTGATAATCGGGGTCGGCAACGGTGAAAACCTCATCGCCAGCGATGTGAACGCGATCATACAGTGCACGCAGAACGTCGTGTATCTCAACGACAACGAAGTCGTTCATCTCAAAAAGGACGATTTTTCAATCTCCACGGTCACGAGCAAAAATGTTGAACCGATCATCCATGCAGTCGACTGGGACACCACTGAAGCCGAGCTCGGCGACTACCATCACTTCATGGAAAAGGAAATTTTCGAGCAGCCGACCGCGTTGGAAAACGGCATGCGCGGGCGGTTTTCGGACGACGCGAGCACGGCGTTTTTCGGCGGTCTGAACATGAGCCCCCGGGAATTGCGCCAGATTGACCGCATCGTCTTTATTGCCTGCGGAACGGCCTGGCACGCTTGTCTCGTCGCAGAATACCTGATCGAACGCTTTGCCCGCATACCCGTCGAAGTCGAATACGCCTCTGAATTCCGCTACCGCAACGCACCTATCGATAAAAACACGCTCGTCTTCGCCGTCAGCCAGTCCGGCGAAACCATCGACACCCTGGCGGCCCTGAGCGAAGCCAAGCGAAAAGGCTACCGCACGCTCTCCATCAATAATGCCGTCGGTTCCACCATAGCCCGCGAGTGCGACGGCGGGATCTATCAGCACGCCGGCCCCGAAATAGGGGTTGCCTCGACCAAGGCCTTCACTTCTCAAGTCATGCTCTGTGCCATGACTGCGCTTTACCTCGGACGACTGCGCGACCTCAGTTACGGCGACGGCATTAAAATCGTCGAAGCCTTGAAAAGCCTGCCCGCTCTCGCGAGTCAGGCGCTCGAACAAAGCGACAGGATCGCGGCGATCGCCAGGGAATACGCATCCTACGAAAACTGTCTTTTCCTGGGACGGCAGCTGATGTTTCCAATCGCGCTCGAGGGCGCGCTCAAGCTCAAGGAAATATCCTATGTCCACGCCGAGGGCTACCCTGCGGCCGAAATGAAGCACGGGCCGATTGCCCTGATCAGCGAGCAATGTCCCACGGTCTTTCTCGCAACCAACGGCGAAACGTTCCACAAGAGCCTCGCCAACATCCAGGAGATCAAAGCGCGCAATGGAAAGGTGCTCTGCATCACAACGGAGGATTGCAGCATCCCGGAGGATCTGGTTGATCATCTCGTCAGTGTTCCGGAATGCCATGAAATCATTAAACCGATCCTCATGAGCATCCCGGTCCAACTATTCAGCTACTACGTCGCCCTTGAACGCGGCTGTGATGTCGACAAGCCCCGCAATCTCGCAAAATCCGTCACGGTCGAATAAAAATCACCAGACCTCGGACCATCCCATACGCTTCAACAAGGTGGTCATTTCTTTGTCGGCTGGAGCTGTCACAGCGTCCGGACCTTCCAGTCCCTCTTTCACCACTGCCACCTCCCGCAAGTATATCGCAGGCCCCCGGAATACGGGCAGACGCAAACCCGAGCTCCGTTTGCCCGGCATCAGCTCCCGCAGGAGCGGGGCGACAGGACCTTGATAGGCCGCATCCCCAAGAACCGGGATTCCCGCAAGCGCGGCGTGTACGCGCAGCTGATGGGGGCGCAGGTGTTCCGCAACCCCCTCCCACAAGGACCAGCCCGATTCGGAGCTGGCAAGGCGTTGAAACGCGGTACGGGTTTTTTTCCCTTTTGCAGTGGACGGGACCATCCTCGGCTTGGAGCGATGGGGAAGCAGCGGCGCGTCGCACTCCCGTGTGTCCGGCCCCGAATCATCGGCGCTCACGAAGCGAAAGCGAAAACGCAGCCCGCCCCCGCCGAAATGGTTCCGCCACTCGGCCAGCGCCGCGCGTGTTGTCGCAAAGAGCGCCACCCCCGCGATCCCGGGATCAAGGTAATACACGGAGCCGAACAATTCAGCCTGCTTCGCCAGCAATTCCGGTTTGCCCGACTGCAACTGCCGGTTAAGCGCGCCATCCAGGTGAGGCACGCCGATATCCCATGGGTGTTCGCGCATGCCGATCCCCGAAGGCTTGTTCAAAGCGATCCACCCGCTCCCCTCCCCGATCAGCGACAGACGCAAAGGCGCCTCGCCCAGCAAAGGCGGGGGAAACCCAATGGCATCCTTTTTAGTGGTTTGGGACACGATGCGACCGGTAAAAAAATGCCCCCGGACCCAGCAAAGGGTCCGGAGGCATACGGTTGGGTGGGGGGAGAGAGTCTTTTATGCCGCCACGGCCGTACGGGAACAACGCGCCTTTTGGCGATTAACTTTGTTCTTATGAATCAAACCGGTTTTGCCCGCTTTGTCCAGAGCCGAAACATAATTTTTTCGCGCCGCTTCAAGCGCTTCGTCGTCACCCGAATGAGCCGCTTCGCTCACTTTTTTACCGAGCGTCTTGAGCCGTGTTTTGGCATCGCGATTGCGTAATTCGCGGGTACGTGTAGCGCGCATGTGCTTACGAGTTGCTTTCTTATTGGCCATGTTCTGATGTACGTATGTAAAATTTCCGGTTATTAGCAGGTGACAAAAAAGCAGTCTTTTTTATCACCTGTCAAGAGGTAATTTTGCGATCCCTCCGATTTCTCTGTGGATTGCGATCACCCCAAGTCCGACG
>JBKGYB010000045.1:0-10959 GCA_046546295.1 Opitutales bacterium
TTGGATCGTCGGCGGCGGCGTCGCAAGTTTCTGCTGACCACATTGTTGCGTGCGATGGGCTATGGATCGGACGCGGACATCCTGAACCTTTTTTACGACGTTTCCGAGCTTTCGGTCAAAGATGCGCTCGACCGTGATACGGTCTCTCACCTCGTCCTTACCGAGGACATTGTGGACGCGGACAAGGGGGTGGTCCTTGCCCGCGCTTTCGAACCGCTCACTAAAACCATTATCCGCTCCTTCGAAAAGGCGGGCTTGGAGAAGGTCACTGCGATCGACACGGGAGTGGACGACGGAGCCATTATTCGTTGCCTGAAAAAGGATCCGACGCAAAACGAGGAAGAAGCGCTGAAAGACATCTACAAGCGCTTGCGGCCCGGTGAACCACCGACAACCGCAAACGCCAAGGCGCTGTTGAAGCGTCTCTTCCAGGATCCCCGGCGCTACGATCTCGGTCGCGTCGGTCGTTATAAGCTGAATCAGAAGCTTGGGCTGGACACCGACCTCGACTACCGCATCGTCAATGCCGAAGACATTGTCGAATCGACCAAGTACCTGAGCCGCTTGAAACGGGGGGAAGGCACATTGGACGACATTGACCACCTCGGCAGCCGCCGCATCCGGACGGTGGGCGAATTGCTCGCCAACCAGTGCCGTCTGGGGCTCGCCCGGACGGAGCGCCTGGTCAAGGAACGCATGACGATGTACGACCAGAGCGTGGATTCGATCACCCCCCAAAAGTTGATCAATCCGAAGGCCCTGAGCACCGTTATCCGTGACTTCTTCTCCCGCAGCCAGCTCTCCCAGTTCATGGACCAGATCAATCCGTTGGCCGAGCTGACCCACAAGCGGCGGCTCTCCGCCCTCGGGCCGGGGGGGTTGAACCGTGAGCGCGCCGGATTCGAAGTGCGCGATGTGCACCCCACGCATTACGGGCGCATCTGTCCGATTGAAACGCCGGAAGGTCCCAATATCGGCCTGATCAACTCGCTCAGTCTCTACTCCCGCATCAATGAATTCGGCTTCATAGAAACCCCGTACCGACCCGTTGTTGACGGCAAGGTAAAGGATGACGTGGTGTACCTGAACGCCGACCAGGAAGAGCCCCACATGCTCGCGCAGGCGAACTCGATAATTGATGAGAACGGCTACCTTACCGGGCGCGTTACCTGTCGTCAACGCGATGAAGTGCTCGAAGTGAGCGGCGAGGAAGTGGACTATATGGATGTTTCCCCGAAACAGCTGGTTTCGGTGGCCGCCGGTCTTATCCCGTTCCTTGAGCACGACGACGCGAACCGTGCTTTGATGGGCTCCAACATGCAGCGGCAGGGCGTCCCCCTCCTTCAATCGGAAGCCCCCTTTGTCGGCACCGGTATCGAAGGGCGGGTGGCCATTGACTCGAAGACGGTGGAAGTCTCGGATATTGACGGGGTTGTTGCCTCTGTCGACGCCCGCCGGGTGGTCGTCACAGCGGACGGCAAGATGCCGACCCGTGTAAAGGAACTCAAAACCGATCCGAAAAAAGACCTCTACGTCTACAACCTGCGCAAGTTCATGCGCTCGAATGCAGGGACCTGCTTCAACCAGAAGCCCGTGGTCAAGCAGGGCCAGAAGGTCAAGAAAGGCGACGTGCTCGCGGACGGCGCTTCCACGGACCAAGGTGAACTCGCGATCGGCCGGAATGCCCTGGTCGCCTTCATGCCGTGGAACGGCTACAATTTCGAGGACGCCATCCTGATCTCGGAAAAAATGGTGAAGGACGATATACTCACCTCGATCCATGTGGATGAGTTTGAGGTTACGGCCCGGGATACGAAGCTCGGTCCCGAAGAAATCACCCGGGACATCCCGAATGTGGGCGAAGAAGCCCTCAAGGATCTCAACCACGACGGTGTTATCCGCGTGGGCGCCGAAGTTGAACCCGGTGATATCCTCGTAGGTAAGATTACGCCGAAGTCGGAAACCGAACTGGCCCCGGAGGAGAAACTTCTCCGGGCGATTTTCGGGGAAAAGGCCGCCGATGTGAAGGATAGCTCGCTGGTTGTGCCCTCGGGGATTCACGGCATCATCATGGACGTCAAGGTGTCCGCCCGGGTGGACGGCGAATCGGAACAACTTTCCGCTTCCGACCGCCGCCGGGAGATCAAGAAAATCAACGAGGAATACCGCTCCCAGAGCGATCGCCTGCGCGAGGAATTGACCGAATCGCTTTCCAATATCCTGCTGGGAGAAAAAATTCCGCTTGATGTGAAAAACGGGGAGACCGGGGAAACGATTATCCCGGCGAACCGTAAAATCACGAAAACCTTGCTTCGCCGTCTGGCCGCGGTCTCCAATGAACTCGAAATCGACCCGTCTCCCGTGAAGATCAAGATCATGGAGATCGTCAACAACTACCAGAGCAAGTTCGACGAGCTCGAGTATGAGCGGGAAAACAAGATCGAGAGCATTGAGTCCGGCGAAGATACCGAGCAGGGCGTCGTCAAAAGCGTCAAGGTCTTCGTCGCCAAGAAGCGCAAGATGCAGGTGGGCGATAAAATGGCAGGCCGTCACGGCAACAAGGGTGTTGTGGCGAAAATCGTTCCGGAGGAAGATATGCCGTATCTGCCGGACGGGACGCCTGTTGAGATCTGCCTCAATCCGCTCGGCGTGCCTTCCCGCATGAACGTCGGGCAGGTCTTGGAGACGCACCTCGGGTGGGCTTGCAAGAAACTAGGCATCACGGTGGCCACCCCGGTCTTTGACGGGATTACCGAAAAAAGCGTCCGCGACTACCTGCGTGAAGCCGGGCTCCCTCCTTCCGGCAAAAGCGTGCTGTACGACGGGCAAACCGGCGAACAACTGCACGAGGAGGTCGTTGTGGGCTATATGTATATGCTGAAGCTCAACCACTTGGTGGCTTCAAAGATCCACGCCCGTGCGGTCGGTCCCTACAGCCTCATCACTCAGCAGCCGTTGGGCGGCAAGGCGCAGTACGGCGGTCAGCGCTTCGGGGAAATGGAGGTCTGGGCTCTCGAAGCCTACGGCGCCGCCTACACCCTGCAGGAACTGCTTACCGTCAAATCCGACGATGTTGCCGGACGAACGCGCATTTACGAGTCCCTGGTCAAGGGTGACAACAGCCTGCAGGCGGGAACGCCGCAGTCTTTCAATGTATTGATGAAAGAAATCCAGAGTCTCTGTCTGGACGTCCGCCTCGGCTCGGAAGGGAAGTTCGACTTCGATTCCAACGTGGCGGTCGATGTTTGAGTTCCATTTACAACGGGAAATTTAAGAAAGGTTTAACCTATGAGCACAGAAGTAGCACGCGACGTCCTGGGCTATGAAGCCACAAAGTCCTTTGACCGGGTCGGCATCTCGGTCGCTTCGCCGGAGGCCATTCGCGAATGGTCGCAGGGGGAAGTGAAAAATCCGGAAACAATCAACTACCGGACCTTCAAACCGGAACCCGGGGGCTTGTTTTGCCAGCGTATATTCGGCCCCGTCCGCGACTACGAGTGCGCCTGCGGGAAATACAAGCGCATCAAATACAAAGGCGTGATCTGCGACCGTTGCGGCGTGGAAGTTACGGTCTCCCGTGTGCGCCGCGACCGGATGGGCCATATTGAGCTGGCCGTCCCGGTGTCCCACATCTGGTTCCTCAAAAGCATGCCGAGCCGTCTCGGGCTATTGTTGGACATCACCGCGCGCAATCTCGAAAGGGTGATCTATTACGAAAACTACCTCGTGATTGATCCGGGCAAAACGCCGCTCGAAGAGCGTCAGCTGCTCACGGAACAGGAATATTTGCAGGCTCAGGATGAATACGGCGAAGATTCCTTTGTTGCCGGCATGGGAGCCGAAGCCTTGCGGGATGCGCTTGTGCGCGTGGATCTGGAATCCACCGTGGCTGAGTTGCACGAGCAGATGCACGCGACCCGCTCGAAGCAAATCAAGAAAAAGCTCTCCAAGCGCTTGAAAACTATCCAAGGCTTTATCCAGTCCGGCACCCGGCCGGAATGGATGGTTCTCGACGTGATTCCGGTCGTCCCGCCCGACCTCCGCCCGCTCGTCCCGCTCGAAGGCGGACGCTTTGCCACATCCGACCTGAACGACCTCTACAGGCGTGTCATCAATCGCAACAATCGCCTGAAAAATCTGTTGCAGCTGAAAACCCCGGATGTCATCATCCACAACGAGAAACGGATGTTGCAGGAGGCCGTGGACGCGCTCTTTGATAACGGACGCCACGGACGCGCCGTAACCGGCGCCGGCAACCGCCCCTTGAAGTCCCTGTCCGACATGCTCAAGGGCAAGCAGGGGCGCTTCCGACAGAATTTGCTGGGCAAGCGGGTCGACTATTCCGGACGCTCTGTCATTGTGACCGGGCCCGAGCTCAAGCTGCACCAGTGCGGTCTGCCCAAAAAGATGGCTCTGGTTCTCTTCGAACCCTTCATCATCCGGCGCCTGAAGGAACTCGGTTTCGTGCATACCGTCCGTGGCGCGCGCAAGATGATTGAGAAGCAATCACCCGAAGTCTGGGACATTCTGGAAGAGGTGACCGAGGGACACCCGGTGTTGCTCAACCGGGCGCCGACATTGCACCGGCTGTCCATTCAGGCGTTCGAGCCGGTCCTCATCGAAGGCGATGCGATCCGCGTGCACCCGCTGGTTTGCACCGCGTACAACGCGGACTTCGACGGCGACCAGATGGCGGTACACGTGCCGTTGTCCTTGGAGGCGGTCATGGAAGCGAAAACACTGATGATGGCAACGAACAATATTTTCTCGCCATCCAGCGGGGATCCGATTCTTACGCCGTCCCAGGACATCGTTCTCGGCTCGTATTTCCTTACCGTCGAGCCGCGCAAAGCACCGGCGGAAGACAAGCGTCTGCCGATGTTGGTGGATAAGGACGAAGTGGAAACCGCAGTGGCCGACGGTGCGTTCGATGTTCACGACTGGATTAATTACGTGAATCCGGATTACGGGAATCCGAATACAATATACGGAAATTCGGAGCGCAAAGTGATTCGCACGACCGTAGGGCGTGTAATATTCAGCAAAATCTGGCCCCGGGAGCTCGGTTTCATCAATGCCCCCGTGCCCAAGGGCAAGCTTGGCGATATCATTCTGGACACCTACAAGGCGGTCGGGAGCGAGCGCACTGTGGCCACTTTGGACACCCTCAAGGATGTGGGCTTCCGCAGCGCGACGCAGGCCGGTATTTCCATCGGGATCGACGATATGATCATTCCGGGCAGCAAGCCGAAGATCGTCGAAGGCGCCCGCGAACGCATCGACGAAGTGGATGGCCAATACAAGAAAGGTATCATCACCGAAGGTGAGCGTTACAATAAGATAATCGATATTTGGACCAGCACGACGGATGACATTGCCAAGGACGTTTTTGAGGAACTCAAAAACAACGCGGGTAAAGAAGCGATCAACCCCGTCTCGCTGATGATGGACTCCGGCGCCCGGGGGAACAAGCAGCAGGTCCGGCAGCTTTGCGGTACCCGCGGTCTGATGGCCAAGCCCTCCGGTGAAATTATTGAGCGCCCCATTCTTTCGTCCTTCCGCGAGGGGCTTTCGGTGCTCGAATACTTCATCTCCACGCATGGCGCTCGCAAGGGGCTTGCCGACACGGCTTTGAAGACAGCGGACGCCGGCTATCTCACGCGTAAGCTCTGTGACGTGGCCATGGACGCCATCATCGAAGAATATGATGACGGCAATCGGGACGGTGTTTGGAAGCAGGCGATTTACGAAGGCGATGACGAAATCGTCAGTCTCCCCGACCGAATCGTGGGCCGTTGTTCGGCCAATGCTATCAAGAACCCCCTCAATCCGGATGAGATCCTTGTTGAAAGCGGCGAACTGATTACCGAGGAAACGGCGGGCAAGATTGATGAAGCCGGCATCGAGCGCGTCAAAGTGCTGTCCGCTCTTACGACTCGTAAGAAAGTAGGCATTACCGCTCTTGAATACGGAATTAATCCGGCCACCAGTAAAAAAGTGGAGCGCGGCGCCGCCGTCGGTATTATCGCGGCCCAATCAATTGGCGAGCCGGGGACCCAGCTCACCATGCGCACCTTCCACATCGGCGGAATTGCCAGCGGTGTTCTCAAAGCTCCGGAGATCAAGGTTCGCGTCAGTGGACGGGTCAAATACCGGGGATTGCGCATTGTGCAGACAGTGGACGGCGCCAATATCGTGTTAAACAAGGCCGGGTCCGTGCAGCTTGTGGATGAAGAGGACCGCGAGATTGAAAATTACAAGATTGTCGTCGGTTCCGTTCTTTCGAAAGCCGATGGCGAGCGCATTCAGGCAGGCGAAGTCCTGGCGATGTGGGATCCGCACAATATTCCGATCCTTTCCGAAAAGGGCGGCCGCATCGGCTTCAGCGACATGATCCCGGGCGTCACCGTGAAACGGGAGCTCGACGAGTCCACCGGGCGTATTGCGACTGTCGTGGTTGAGCACAAGGAAGACCTCAATCCACAGGTCGAAATCATCGATGAGCGGAACAAGATCGTCGCTGCCTATCCCATTCCCACCGGCGCCCAGGTCGTGGTCAACGAAGACGACGAAATTGCTCCGGGCACGATGTTGGCTAAGACGCCCCGGCAAGCCTCCAAGACCCAGGATATTACGGGCGGCCTGCCTCGTGTGGCCGAATTGTTCGAAGCACGCCGTCCCAAGGAAGCGGCGGACATGGCAAAGACCGACGGGATTGTTTCGCTCGAAGGTACGGTACGCGGGAAAAAGAAACTCGTCGTGACCGAGCAGAACTCCGGTCAGGAGGAGACGCATCTCATCCCCCACGGCAAGAATCTTGTCGTGCAGATCGGCGACTACGTGCACAAAGGGCAGCACCTCACCGAAGGTGGGGCGGACCCGCACGAAATCCTCGATATTCTCGGCCCGGCCGCCGTGCAGGACTACCTCATCGCGGAGATCCAGAAGGTGTATCGCCTGCAGGGCGTGACGATTAACGACAAGCACTTGGAGGTAATTATCTCCCAGATGTTGAAGAAAATACGCATCACGGATCCGGGCGATTCGGATTTCTTCTGGGGCGAACAAGTGGATCGATTCGATTTCATGCGCTCGAACGAGCACATCGAAGAAGCCGGCGGCAAGCCTGCCGAAGGGGAGCCCGTCCTGTTGGGCATCACCAAGGCGTCGCTCGAAACCGAATCCTTTATTTCCGCGGCCTCGTTCCAGGAAACCACACGTGTGCTTACCGAAGCTTCCACGCTCGGCAAGGTCGATGAATTGAAGGGCTTCAAGGAGAACGTCATCATGGGGAATCTGATTCCCGCCGGGACCGGGCTACCCGCTTACCGGCGACTTCGCATCGACACGCTCGGAGCCGAGCTTGAAAAGCTTTCCCCTGAAGAAGCCGCTAAGCGGGTCGAAGGTGTCAATGTGCCGGCCGAAGAAGGCGCCGCAGAAGGTGAAGCAGCCGCTGCCGAGGAGACCGGGAAGCCGGAGGGATCGGACGAGGAATCGGGCGAGGGCAAGGAAGCCGGCTGATTCTTCTTCCGATAAAGCCGCCGCACGCGCCGCAGTCGTGCGGCGTTGCCCCTATCGGAGCGCCGTCGATCCGCCTTTGCACGGCGTAATGCCGTTCCCCCTATCGGAGCAAGGGCGTCCCGCCCTTGTAGCGCTGCGCCCAGCGTGAAAGCCGCGACGCTACGTGGCGAGACGCCCTCTCTCCGATAAACTTAAAAAGATTAGTACAACCACTGATGCACACTGATTGACACTGATTACCAAGGGGTTAGCGATTTTTACCGCTTCGCCTGTTCGGCGAAAGGCCCAATATCCATAAGTCATTATTGATCAGTGTTTATCAGTGTTCATCAGTGGTTCAACTGTGGAATGTAGGTTTATGGGGGCTCAGGCCGCAAGGCCTCAACTTTATAAGCGTCAATAAGCGCACATAAGCGGTCTCCAGCTCAGCTGGATTCTTTTCCCGAATTATTAGAGGATGGCCCGGATCCGGCAGGCCGTTCGACAAGCTCACCACAGGCCGGAAACCGCTTATGTGCGCTTATCGACGCTTATGTTTTTTTGCATCCTTGCCAACCATGGCATGATTGTTTGGAAAGCCCGGACTTCATTTCCAAGTCGTTATCCTGAAACGTCCGGGATTCCCGTCCCGACCGGTCCATGCGACGGGGTCCGGGGTACGAGCCCCCGGACTACGGGAGACGGCCCGCCCCGATTCCTGCATGGAAGATACATCGTAGCCGGGGGGCTTGTACCCCCGGCCCCACCCGACGAACCCCCGTTCCAACAATCGCCCGTGAACGGGATCCCGAGCGTGGACCAGCGCCACGGATGACGCATCGATTCACCAAAACAATGCCCGTCCGGTAACTGCAAATAAAATTCGATCACCCGAGACAAAAATTTCCGTTTCACCGGGAGCGGCGCCTGCCAATGGAACTCACCTGTTGGCGGGAGGCATGAAGTCCTCCACCCTGTCCCGGTCCCGGGCTTCCCGCTCCAGGATGGCCTGCAACTCGGCCACGATTTCCGGATGTTCCTCGTAGAGGTTGTTTCGCTCTTCGATATCTTCGTCCAGATGGAAGAGTTGCCCGGCGGGCAGCTCCGGATCGCGTGCGTCTCGATCCCAGCGGAATCCGCCGCCCCCCTGGATCGGAATCAACTTCCACGGGCCCTTGCGGATGGCGAGGGCTCCGTTGGGCGTATCGTGAAGGAGCGTTTCGCGGGGAGATTTGTCTCCTGCTTCGCCGGTGAGGAGCGGCAGCATGTCGATGCTGTCCTGAGCGGCCCCCTCTGGGACGCTCTGGCGGGTGATGGCCGCAAAGGTCGCGAAGAAATCGCTGCCGCCGACGAGCCCGCCGTTGACGGCGCCGGGCGCGACCACGCCGGGCCAGCGCACGATCAGGGGAACGCGGTGGCCTCCCTCGTACAATTCGGTCTTCTGTCCGCGCAATGGCCCGTTGACGCAATGTCCGTCCCGCTCCGCATAATCCACATGGGTGTAGTACCAGGCGCCGCCGTTGTCGCTGGTGAAGATGACCAGGGTGTTTTCGGCCATGCC
The DNA here is from genome assembly GCA_046546295.1 of Opitutales bacterium. Taxonomy (GTDB): domain Bacteria; phylum Verrucomicrobiota; class Verrucomicrobiia; order Opitutales; family Coraliomargaritaceae; genus JBKGYB01. The sequence continues at coordinate 9,062 of JBKGYB010000045.1, forward strand.
TTTGCGCTCCAGGGCCGCAAGGATTTCCCCCACGGACCAGTCGAGTTCCACCAGGAATTCGCCGTAGGAGGCCGCTGTCTCATCTTCAAATCCGGTGGTTCCCTTGAACCTGGGGTGGGGTCTCCAGGGGACATGGGGATTGCGATGGGCGAAGTGGAGCAGGAACGGCTGTTCCGCATCGCGCTCCTCGATATGGCGCACCGCCTCCGCCGTCAGCCGCACCGCGAGATCCTCGTGCTCGTATTTGATCGGCTCGCTGCCGTTCCATTCGAACCACGGATTGCCGATCCTGGGCCGGGCATACCGCTCATGCCACGGCACATTCCACTCCGGGTTCTTCCGGTCCTCGACAAACTCGAGCGGCTCCTCCAGCTTTTCGATCCCTTCCACCCGCTGATCGCGGATGTAGATGTGGGGCAGCTGGCCGACCATTGGCACCCCGAAGAATGTGTCGAATCCGCACTCCAGCGGACCCGGCCGGAGGGGATGGTTGTAATCACTGCCGCTGAGCGTCTCGAACTCGGGGTCGCGGGGATCGCCGAAGCCGAGATGCCATTTGCCGATGATGCCGGTATGATAGCCCGCGCCCTTCAGGAGAGTCGCGATGGTCGGGCGGTCCGGATCGATCAGCAAAGGATCGCTGGAGACCAGCGTCGCGCCGCCCGCCCATGAGCGGAATCCGTAACGCCCCGTTAGCAAGGCGTATCTGCTGGGAGTGCAGACGGAACTGGGCGAATGCGCGTCGGTGAAGCGCATGCCCTCCGCCGCGAGCCGGTCGATGTTTGGAGTCGGAAACCGGGTCGCCCCGTAGCAGCCCGCGTCGCCATACCCCATGTCATCGGCATAGATGATGACGATGTTCGGGCGGGCGGGCACCGGTTCGGCGGCGGGCGGATGGGCGGTCATTGCAATCTAAAGCGCACGGAAATCAATGGGTTTCAAGTTCATCGAGTCTGGAAGTCAAGGAGGAACACCCGGCAATGACCCAGCTACCCTGCTGGGTGTGATTCAAAATAGATGGAGACTTGACGAATGCGCAATTTCGCCTCATGGTAGGCTTATCGAAATGCCCTTAAGACTGCCATTGCAGTCGCGGCATCTTTCAGTAAGCCACATTCCGAAACCCGCCTTGACCAAACTACCCGATATCATGAGCAATCGATTAAAGGACAAAATATGTGTCATTACCGGAGCCGGACGTGGCATCGGTCGAACAACCGCCAAAATTTTCGCACGCGAAGGAGCCCGGGTCGTCGCCGCAGACATCCGGCCTGAGGCGGGCGAACAACTGGTCAGCGAAATCGCTGACGAGGGCTATGAGGCTCTCTACTTGGAATGCGACGTGACGAGTGATGAGGCCGTTCGTCGAATGGTGGAGCAGGTCGTCGAGCGATGGGACCGGATCGACGTGTTGTTGAACAACGCCGGGACCGCGATTGAGGGAACCGTGGACGTTCTGAGCGAAGAGAATTGGGACAAGACTTTTTCCATCAACGTGAAAAGCATGTTTTTGACATCGCGCCATATCGTTCCCGTCATGAAGCGAAATGGAGCCGGCTCGATCATTCACATGGGCTCGGAGTCCGGCCTCGTGGGCTTCCCTTTCCATCCGGCCTACTGCGCCTCGAAAGGAGCGGTGCTGAACTTAACGCGGTCGATGGCTCTAGGACACGCGGCCGACGGCATACGGGTCAATTGCATTTGCCCCGGCACGATCCCCACACCGCTTTTTCACGAGCTGCTTGATCCCATGGAAGGCAGCACGGAGATCAAGGAACAGATCCGCAAGGATCACCCGCTCGGATTCGGAACGGAAGAAGATATCGCCTACGCGGCCGTCTATCTTGCCTCGGATGAAAGCAAATACATGACCGGCGCGCCCCTGATCGTTGACGGCA
>JBKGYB010000046.1:0-10600 GCA_046546295.1 Opitutales bacterium
GCACGCTACTTTAATTTCCGAAAATTTAATGTTACAAGCTACTAGCGGTGGCGGATCAAGATTTCCGGGACTTCCCCCGCCCGCGGATCGTCGAGCGCTCCGGGGCGTAAACCAAACGGCTTCTTTTTTTTGAACCGAAAACAACGGCCAAAGATCAAGTGAGCCGATTAATGATTTCGACGATGGGCAGGAAGAGCGCAATAACGATGAACCCAACGACCACCGCAAGGAACACGATCATGACCGGTTCAATGATGGAGGTAATGCCATCCACTGCGTTATCCACGTCTTCGTCGTAATTGTCCGCTATCCGGTTGAGCATCTCGGCGAGCTCACCGGTTTCTTCCCCCACGTCCACCATGCTGGTGACCATGTTCGGAAAGATTCTTTCCCGTTCCATCGGACTGGAAACCGGTTCGCCGTCTCGCACACTGTCATGCACGCGGCTCAAGGACTCGGCGTAATATACGTTTCCCGTTATATCCCTGGTAATGTTGATCGCCTGAAGGATCGGCACACCGCTGGAGAGGAGTGTGCCGAAGGTACGAGTGATCCGGGCAATGTTCACTTTGCGCACAAGATTCCCCACTTTCGGAAGATTGATGGCCAGGGCGTTCATAATGCGCGCCCCGGGCCCCGTGCGTCCGAGAAATTTCAATCCAAAGATCAGCGCCGCAATCAGGCCAATGGAAAGAAGGATATTGCCGCGCAGGAAATTACTGACGTCGATCACAAACTGTGTGGGGCCGGGGAGGGCGGCGCCTTCGAGCATGTCCCGGAAAATATCCTGGAATTTGGGCACGACAAACACCATGAGGACAGCAACAATCACCACCGCGACGGAAACCACAACAATGGGGTAGACCATGGCGGACTTGACCCGCTTCTTCGTGCGTTGCGTCTTCTCCATGAATCCGGCGAGCCTGCCGAGCACGGTGTCCAGCACGCCTCCGGCTTCTCCGGCACGCACCATGTTGGTATACAGACGATCAAAAATTTTCGGGTGTTGCGCCAAGCCATCCGAGAAGGTGTTTCCGGATTTTACCTGATCGGCAATTTGCTGCAGTACGGCCTTAAAACGCGGGTTCTCCTCTTGACGGATCAAGACTTCAAGCGCCCTCAACAACGGCAGGCCCGCTGTCAGCAAGGTCGAAAGTTGCCGCGTAAAGATCGTCAGCCCTTCTTGAGAGAGCACCTTGCCGAAAGCAAAAAGTTGTTTTTTTCCGGCCTGTTGCCCGCCTCCGCTGCCTTTTTTGGTTTTCTTTTCCTTTGTTGCTTCCGGTTGTGAACCGCCGGCCGGAGAAACATTGGTCGGCATCAAGCCCAGAGCATTGACTTTGGAGTTCGCTTCCTCCTGATTTTGCGCCTCAACCGTGCCGGTCTTTTGTTTGCCTTTCTGGTCGATCGCCGTGTATTTGAACTTTGCCATTTTTTGGGGGGGTGAATTAGGTTAAGTATATTTGAGGACTTCTTCAATTGTTGTCTGGCCGTCAAAAATGGCACGCAGACCATCATCACGCAAGCTTCGCATTCCCTGCTCCAGCGCTTTTTGCTTGATCGCAAGGGTAGGAGCTCGATGGTTGATCAAATCACGAATCGCATCGGTGACCGAAACCATTTCAAACAAACCGATTCGCCCCCGGTAGCCCGTACTGCTGCACTCCGAACAACCTTCCCCATAATAGAAATCCTTGTCAGCAATCTCCAACGGGTCGACTTCCAGGATTTCGATCATTTCCTGATTCGGTTCATAAGCAGTGCGGCAACTTGGGCAGATGCGGCGCACCAAGCGCTGGGCGAGAATCGCCTCCAGCGAAGCCGAGATAAGAAAGGGCTCCAAGCCCATGTCAATCAAACGCGTGACCGCTCCCGGCGCATCATTGGTGTGCAGCGTGCTCAACACCACGTGCCCGGTTAGTGATGCTTGCACCGCGATTTGAGCGGTCTCAAGGTCACGGATCTCCCCCACCATGATTTTGTCGGGGTCCTGCCGTAGAAATGAGCGCAGCGCCCGGGCAAAATCGAGACCCACCTGGTGGTTGACCGCCACCTGCATAATTCCGTCGATCTCGTATTCCACCGGATCCTCTGCGGTAAGGATCTTGTTTTCCACCTTGTTCACTTCGCGGAGGGCGCTGTACAAAGTGGTCGTCTTCCCGCTTCCGGTTGGGCCGGTTGCGATGAATATTCCATTCGGCCGGTCAACCAGATCCCGGATCTTGGTGTTGATTTCCTCCGGCATGCTCAGCGCGTCAAGATCGAGGTTGACCACGCTCTTGTCGAGCACACGGAGTACGACACTTTCGCCAAACTGTGTGGGCAAAGTCGAGACACGCAGATCCACCGGGCGTCCGGCGATCGTCATTTTAATTCGCCCGTCCTGCGGCACACGGCTTTCCGAAATGTTCATATTGGCAAGCACCTTGACCCGCGAAATAACCGGTATTGCCAGGTTCTTCGGAGGCGGAGCCATTTCATAGAGCGCGCCGTCGATGCGGTAACGTATCCGAAAGCGATCTTCAAACGGCTCGAAATGCACGTCCGAAGCCTGATCTTTGATCGCCTGCTGCATCACAAGATTGACGAAGCGAATAATAGGCGTCTGGTTCGCCAAGTCGGAAAGGTCGGATTCCTCGTATTCCCCTTGCGATTGTGAGAACCCTTCCCCCAGCTCGCCGAGAATATCGTCAATCGATGAGTCCTCTTCGCCGTAGGTCTCCGTCAGGAGCGAGTCCATGTACTCGGGGTCGCAAACCGCGATATGCACATCCTTATTCAGCGTAAAGGTAAGGTCATCGATGATGGATGAATTGAACGGGTCCTTCGCCAGAAGACTGATGGATGTGTCATCCACCTCATAGGGGACCACCCCATACATGCGGGCAGTACTGGCTCGAACAGCGGTGGCCGTCTCCTCCGGAATCACGCTCGGGGGAGCGCCGACATACTCATAACCGAGATAATCCGCCACTGCGGACAAAATTGCAGTGCGCTCAACCAGACCCGCGTCCACCATCGCATCCGCAAGCGATTTGCCGGTGGTTAAATGTGTCTGATTGATCTCGTCGAGCTGCGATTCATCCAGCAGATCGGCGGATTTTATAATATCGTAGATGGTGTCGTTGTGATCTTCAAACATGGGGGAGGGATTTGCCGACAGGCATGGAGTAAAACATTCAGGCAACGCTTAGTTGCGCGCCATTTTCGATCAATTTCTCGCGCAATGTGGCTGGCAGTTGGGACTTGGCCAGCGCTTCTTCGGCGCTTATCAAACCTTTGTTGAAAAGACTCAACAGGTGGGCGTCCAAGCTGATCATTCCAAGGGAAGCGCCTGTCTGAATGTCGGAGTTTATTCGATAGGTCTTGTTCTCGCGAATCAGTTGCGCGATCGAAGTGGTCGTCACCATGATCTCAAAGGCGGCCACGCGTCCGCCACCCAATTTTTTGCAGAGCACCTGGGAAATGACCGAAATAATCGAGGACGCCAGCTGGGTGCGCATCTGATCCTTCATGTGGGCGGGGAAAGCATCCACAATACGGTCCACGGTCCGGGCCGCACCCGTCGTATGCAGGGTGGCGAAAACAAGGTGACCGGTCTCCGCCGCGCTAACGGCCGCTTCAATCGTTTCCAGATCCCGCATCTCCCCGACCAGAATGACATCCGGATCCTGGCGAAGGGCTCCGCGGACGGCATCTGCAAAACTTGTAACGTCATTCCCTACTTCCCTCTGGGTGACAATGGATTTTTTGTGATCGTGAAAATATTCGATTGGATCCTCCACTGTGATAATGTGCCCGTCCCTGTTCCGGTTGATCCAGTCGATCATCGACGCAAGGCTGGTCGACTTGCCGGATCCGGTTGGACCGGTAACAAGCACGAGCCCCCGGGGTCGACTGATAATCTCTTTTATCTTTTCGGGAAACCCGATATCTCCGAGGGAAAATAGATCCGTCGGGATTTGACGAAGGACAATCCCGTAGGCGCCTTTCGCCCGGAGAACGCTTACGCGAAACCGCGCGGCATCCTGGTATGCGAACCCGAAATCCGCCCCTCCCTTGGTTTTCAATTCGTCCTGGTTGTTGGGCGAGGTGATCGCCTTCATCAAATCTTCCGTATCCTGTTCTGTCAGCGGTTCCCCGTCGACGGGATGCATCGTCCCGTCAATGCGAAGCGTGGGGGGTTGCTTCACCTGCAGATGAAGGTCGGAGGCGCCCTGATCCACCATCAACTCCAACAGGTCGTTCATTTCGTAATTCATAAAAAAACTTGGTTCGTTCGAATCAGTCCGGAGGGCGCGTTATTCCGGAGTCTCCACGGTCGCATGAAGCACTTCTTCAGCGGTTGTTACACCGGCAAGAACTTTACGGGCCCCGTCTTCGCGCATTGACCGCATGCCCAACTGCCTTGCTTTTTCGCGCAATTTTACCAGACCGACATTTTCGTATATCATTTGCTGTAATTCCTCGGTTACGTTGAACATTTCAAATAAACCGACACGCCCCCTGAAGCCGGTCGAAACACATTTCGGACAGCCCTCTCCATGCATGAAATTCGCATCCTCCGTCTGTTCGGGGCGAATGCCCAGCGAGTTCAACAGACTTTCTTCCGGCGTATACGGTTTTTTGCAATTCGGGCAAATCCGGCGGACCAACCGCTGGGCCAAGACCGCGCGAACGGAGGCGGAAACAAGGAAAGGCTTGACCCCTATGTCGATCAGCCGGCTCACCGCGCTCGGGGCATCATTGGTGTGCAGCGTGCTGTATACCATGTGCCCGGTAAGCGAAGCATTGACGGCGATTTCAGCGGTTTCCTTGTCCCGGATTTCCCCGACCATAATGATATTGGGCGCCTGCCGCAGCATTGAGCGGAGGGCAGCCGCAAATGTCATCCCGATCTCCCGCCGCACCTGCACTTGGTTGACCCCTGTCATTTCGTATTCGACCGGGTCCTCAACCGTAATAATTTTACGGTCGGGGTGATTGATATAGTGCAGCGCCGAATACAGGGTGGTCGACTTGCCGGAACCAGTGGGCCCGGTAACAAGGAAAATACCGTCCGGCATGGCAACGATCCGCTCGAACGTTTCCTGGTCATCACTGAAAAAGCCCAGTTCCGGAAGGCCGAGTCGCAGGCTCTCCTTATCCAGAATACGCATGACAATACTTTCCCCAAAGGCGGTCGGCAGACTGGACACACGCAAATCTATAAATTTCCTGCCGACCTTGATATTGATCCTTCCGTCTTGCGGCACCCGCTTCTCAGCAATACTGATATCCGCCATCAGCTTGATTCGGGAAACAATCGATGGCTGGAGTCGCTTTGGCGGATTTTCCACCTCTATCAACACGCCGTCAATGCGGTAACGCACGCGAAAACGCTTTTCCAGCGGCTCCAAATGAATGTCCGAAGCACGCTTTTTAAGCGCTTCGGATATCACCATGTGAACGTAACGAATGATGGGAGCCTCTTCTTCGCTGACTTCACTCTCATCCCCCGTAGGCAAGGTGAAGTCGCTCTGTTCCTCGCCGGGTTCCCCGCCTTCCATGCCTTCCATGCCTGCGAAAATTTCGCTGACATTCTCGGATTGCGAGCTGTCGTAATTCTCCCTGATCGCCTGCTCAATCGCTTCCCGCGTAGCAACCCGCGTAACCACGGAACGTTTCACCACATGGCTGATACTATCCACGGCGTCCATGTCCAGAGGGTCGCACACCGCGAGCTCCAGCTCGCTTTCGTCAACTTCCAGCGGAAACACCTTGTATTGATTCGCAAGCTTGTAGGGTAACACCCGGAGCGCCTGTTCAGGGACGCGGACTTCATTCAAGTCGACCACGTCCATGTTGAACTCCTGCGCCAGCACTTCGGCAATTTGCCGCTGGGTGACAGCGCCGTCGGCTACCAGCGTATCAAGCGCAGCCGAATCGACGTCACCTTCAACGCCTTGCTCGGCAGCCTTTGCGCGGGCGTTTTCAATGACATCTGTATCAACGATCCCTTGATCGGTTAATAATTGCAGAACAAATTCGTCGGCGGAAGTCACGGATATTCGGTTCTCTTTTTTTGGGAGGGGTGAAAGTTGCGGAATCGGATCAACGGGCAACGCTCATCAAAAATTCCGCGTTGGTACGAGTCTTTTTTATTCTTTGTATGAGCATTTCCATTGCTTCAGTGGACGGTAAACCTTTCATCGCTCGGCGCAATGAATAAATTTTCTGCATTTCATCCGGGTGATACAGCAGTTCTTCCTTGCGGGTTCCGCTTTTATCCATGCTGAGGGCGGGATAGATGCGCTTGTCCGAAAGCCCGCGATCCAGGTGCAGCTCCATGTTGCCGGTGCCCTTGAACTCTTCAAAAATGACTTCGTCCATTTTGCTGCCTGTCTCCACAAGGGCGGTGGCAATGATTGTCAGACTCCCCCCGTCTTCGATGTTTCGCGCCGATCCAAAGAAACGCTTCGGTTTTTGCAGCGCATTGGCTTCCACCCCGCCGGAAAGAATTTTGCCGCTGTTTGGCATCGTCGTATTATAAGCACGGGCAAGTCGAGTCACGGAATCAAGAAGAATGACGACGTCTTCCCCGTTTTCAACCATGCGGCGTGATTTCTCGATCACCATTTCAGCCGCGTGCACATGACTTTCGGGCGCTTCATCAAATGTGGAACTTATGACCTCCCCGCCCGTCACCTGCCGGCGGAAATCCGTCACTTCCTCGGGACGTTCGTCAACCAACAGCACAATCAAATGGGCCGCGGGATAATTCGTCTGGATCGCGTTCGCCATCCCTTGAAGCAGGAGCGTCTTACCCGTCCGCGGCGGCGCGACAATGAGGCCCCGCTGCCCCAAGCCGATGGGGGTCAGGCAATCCACCACCCGCATGGACAAATTGTCCCACTTGGATTCCGCATCGGTTTCAAGCAGAATGCGTTCGAGCGGATAGTACGGCACGCGCTCCGTAAAGGGAACAATGGAAGCGAGTGTCGTGGGATCGCGCCCCATCACGGACTCCACCCGTACAACAAAGGGGCAGCTTTCGCTTTCCCGATGGGGATGCAACTGGGCTTTCACGATATGGCCGCACTGCAAGCCATAGGCGTCGATAAATGCCTGTGGCACAAATGCGCTGAGACCCTTCACGCGGTAGCTGTCGCGCTCGTACACCAGCAAGCCGCCACTCTCGTCTTCAAGGAGATCAAGAACACCGACCGTCATCACGGGCGTCCTGGACGAAGCCGCATCCGCAACCAGCGCATTGACAAGTTCCTCGCGATTTGGCGCGTTCGTTGTCGTGGCGAGTTGCCGCGACTCAACTTCTCCGCGCAACTCGGGCAACTCCATGTTATATATGCGGAGGAAATCCAGCGGCTCGCGCGCCGGATCCGTTAATTCATCCGCCATCCGCTGAATCCGGTCCCAATCCTCGAGTGTTTCATCATCGGGCAATCCGCCCAATTGAATGGCACTGTCCTCTTCACGGGATTTTTTCTTTCGATTTTGCCAACGTCCTTTTTTTCGACGGTTCTTCTTGTTCCACGATGACTTATCGTTGCGATTCGAACCTTCGTGTTGTTGCCGCTGCTGCTTTCGGCCCCCGCTATCGCCGCCGGACTTTCCGCCTTGTTTGCCGCTTTCGGAATGCTGCCGACCGGAACCGGACCCTTCCGTTTTTTTTCCGTCGCTTTCCGTGTAGCCCGCTTCTCCCGAAGTCGTTTGTGCCTGCGGATTGCGGTCATTCGCAGGCGCTCCGCCACTCTCTTCGCCACCCCCGGTTTCAGTATCGGGCCGCCCGGCCGGTTCATCAACTTCCGATGCTTTTCCGGCGTCAGTCGCCGCCGCACCGGATTCCCGGGTCCGTTTTTTCGCAGCCTTCTTTTTGGCCGCCCTCTTGCGCGCGGGCTTGGGGGCCTCTTTTTCCACAGCCGGCTCGGCCGGAGTTTGAACATCAGGATCGTCGTCGACACTCATAAAATTTCAGGGGGGGGGTGGCATTCTGGCAACCGGATCAACGTGCAATCACGCCCAAACACCGGCCGAGCCTTTATCCGGGATTAGTTCCGGATTCGCTTCATGCAAAGCTCGATTTGTTGTTTTAAAAATTCAAGGCTGCCCGCGTTGGTCAGGACAATGTCAGCTCGTCTCACTTTCTCTTCGAGCGCCATTTGTCGCCTTCGCCGCCGCTCAATCCGCGCCTCCGTATATCCTTTTTCAGTCAACCGTTTTGCAGCTATCTCCAGCGGGCTGGAGACACACACAACCAAATCGAAGTAATTTTCAAGTTTTTTTTCAAACAGAAGTGGAATTTCGACCAGCCAGTCGGCTTCGGGCCTTGCTTCCACCTCTGACGTCCAGACTTCGCGCACCAGCGGATGCAGGAGCTGCTCCAGCCAGTCCAGCTCATTGTCATCCGAAAACACGCGTTCCGCCAAAGCCGTCCGGTCGACCATACCCTCGGTCAAAAAGACGGCATCGCCCCAGCGTTCCCGGAGCGCTTCCCGGACTTCCATATTTTCAGTCAGGAGCCGGCGCACAATCGCATCCGAGTCGATAGCGCGCCACCCCGCTGCTTCGAAAAACCGCACCACCGTGGATTTCCCGCAACCGATTCCACCTGTCAGTCCGATTTTCAAAACAATTTTACTTTTACATTCATTCCAGCAGCCTGTCGGACTGTCCGACAGGCTGCTAATGGAGGAAATATCATGACAAGAAAGAGAATAAGAAAGAGAAAATTTAAATAAACATAGACAGCCGTGAAAAGTTGTTCACTGTCTTCCAAACCATACACCTTTACCATCATGTTGGGAGTCACACAATCCGCAGCCCTTATCGGCGTCGAAGCATACCCGGTACAAGTTGAGGTCAATACCGGAGAAACCGGGGAACTCAAATTTATTCTGGTCGGCTTGCCGGACGCCGCCGTTAAAGAATCGCAGGACCGGGTATTTTCCGCGATCACGAACAGTGGTTACCGAACCCCGAGAAAGCGAACCACCATCAACCTCGCGCCCGGCGACTTGCGCAAAGAGGGGCCGACCTACGATCTTCCCATTGCCATCGGGATACTCGCTTCCACCGACCAATGCGCCTCCACCCGACTCGGGCAATACCTGATCGTCGGCGAATTAAGTCTCTCCGGCGGCACCCGGCCCGCCCGCGGCGCTTTGGCGATGGCGCTGCTTGCGAAACAAATGGGCTACCGCGGACTCATCATGCCTGCCGAGTCCGCGGATGAAGCCGCGCTTGTCGAAGGGATCGACATACTCCCCGCCCGCAGCCTGGACCAGACCGTTCGGTTCTTGAACGGAGAAATCGACATCCAACCCCTTGATTCCCGAAAAAGCTGTTTTTTTCAAAGCCCCCCGGAAGACCATCAAACCGATTTTACGGAAGTAAAAGGGCAGCATGCCGTCCGACGCGCGGTTGAAATCGCCGTCAGCGGGGGCCACAACCTGCTGATGATTGGAAGCCCCGGCTCGGGCAAATCCATGATCGCAAAACGCATCCCCGGCATCATGCCACAACCCGATATAAGTGAATTCCTGGAGATCCTCAATATCCAATCGGCCGCGGGAACCACGCTTTCGCGCGAACACCGGTATTTTCAGCGCCCCTTCCGCTCCCCCCACCACACAATCAGTGATGTCGGCTTGCTTGGCGGCGGCACAATTCCCGGACCCGGTGAAATTTCGCTCGCCCACAACGGGGTCCTCTTTCTTGACGAACTGCCGGAATTCAAACGCTCCGCCCTGGAAGTTCTCCGCCAGCCGCTGGAAGACGGGTCGGTTACCATTTCCCGAAGCGCCGGCAAAATTCAACTCCCGTGTTCGGTGATGCTCGTATGCGCGATGAATCCATGCCCCTGTGGTTATACCGGCGACGGATCCCGGGAATGCCGTTGCTCCGTCCCTCAAATCCAGCGCTACCGCTCGCGCATAAGCGGGCCCCTGCTCGACCGCATCGACATACATATCGAGGCTCCCGCCCTCCGGATCGAAGACTTGCGGAACTCGGCCCCCGGTGAAAGTTCGGCAACCATTCGCGAGCGCTGCGCGAGCGCCCGGAATCTCCAGGCCGCGCGTTTTACGAAAATGACCGATCCCTCCGGACGCTGCAACGCCCGCATGTCACATGCCCAAATCCGCAAGCACTGCACGATCACGAAAGAACAGGGGGATCTGTTGCAGCAGGCCATGGAGCAACTCGCTTTATCCGCGCGCGCCTACGACAGAATCCTGAAAGTCGCCCGCACCATAGCCGATCTTGCCGGCAGCGCATCCATAGGCACCCCTCATCTGTTGGAAGCGATTCAATACCGCAGCCTCGACCGCAATCTCTTCTATTAAGCGCTCGCCACAAGCCGGGTTAAAAACAAGGTTGAAGACTTGACTACGGAGAGTAGTATAATCGAGTGAAATATAAGGAGAGATGGCAGAGTGGCCGATTGCGGTTGTCTTGAAAACAACTGAGCCGAAAGGCTCCGGGGGTTCGAATCCCCCTCTCTCCGCCATTGGGCTAAGCCCAACAAACAATCCGGCGTAGCCGGAACGGGGGATGAGAACCCCCGGGTTCGACGGAAGGAGCCCGCTCAGCGGGCGACTGGAGA
>JBKGYB010000047.1:0-10479 GCA_046546295.1 Opitutales bacterium
GATCGTTGCGGCACAGGTCGGCCATGGCGCCCCGAATCGCGGGATAAACCCGCTCGCTACAAAAACCGCGCTCCTGAATCGCGGGATAAACCCGCTCGCTACGATGATTGTAGACTGGCTTTATGCCGGGATCGTTGCGGCACAGGTTTGTGCAATAAGAAAGGATCCGCGCGAGTAGTTGTCAGCTCTGGTCGGGGGCCCAGTACTCCAGCATTTCAGCAAACGTTTCGAAGGCCGGCTTGGTAAACCCGTAGGGTGCTTCCAAATGAATGCTGAGGGGGAAGCCGAGCCCTTGTACGCCGTCAATCACGCGCTTGTAGAGGTCGAGCAGTTCGGCCTTTTTCTCTTGGAGCGGTGTTTCAGCCAGCCGCGCGACGAATTTCTGTTCCGCTTCGACGGCGGGGTTGCCGGCGTCCTGAATGAGCCAGTCGATGAGCTTTACATTGTTTTCCGCCTTCGGAACGAAGCCGAAGGAAAGCATGATTTCCGGGCGGTGTTCGGTTCTTGCGGCAAAGTCCTTGAGGAAGGAAACAATGGCGTCCGAATAAAGCAATTGGGTCATTGCGAAGGTGGCGCCTTGCTCGCATTTGAAATTGAACCGGCCGAATTCACTGTCCCGTGTCGGGATCAGGATCACGCCGCGGTTGGGAACGAGTTCGGTGAAGGTGTGCAGCGCGTCTGTCGGGGGCATGCCATCGCCCTCGCCGTCGGCCATGGTGCGGGGCACTCCGACAAAAATAATGCCGTCCATGCCTGCTTCGCGGAGTGATTTCAGGCGTTCGGTCAGTTCCGGTTGTTTCAGGAAGGGGGTCACCTGGGTGCAGAGGCCCTGCATATCCGGAACTTCGTTGCGGGCCGTGGTCCATACATCCAGCGGATCCATTTTGGGCTTCATCGTGACCGGGCGGTCGGGATCTTCTTCGATCATGCCGGGGATCATCAGGTGCTTGATGCGGCCGTCTATGCCGACGGCTTTGGAGAGTTCCCGTACTTTGCGGGCTTCTTCCGCGGCTTTTTCGGGGCCGTCTTCCTGATTGGGTGGGACGAATTCAAGAGCGATTGTTTTCATATTATGGTGTTGGTTTTATGCCTCCCCGGGTGGCTGGCCGTACTCGGCGCCATGCCATGAAGGAATGCGCCGATCAAAGACCGTACCCAACCCCGAGGGTCGCGTATGTTTTGTTGTTTATTGTTCGATCTGTCAACCGTTGCGCGGGCGAAGGTTGTTTTTTACGTTGTGAGAAGGGGCCGGATTCCTGTTAAACCGGGGGATCACGGCGGCGGGTGGACCGCGAAAAAGCTTTCGATAAGATGGGCGTTACGCAGGGGGCCGGCGTGACGCATGCAGGATTCAACCCTCGATGCGTTCTTCCAGATATGCGATCAGTTCGTCTTCCGACATTCGGTGCTGCTCGGTTGTGTCGCGATCGCGCAGGGTTACGGTACCGTCTTTTTCAATCGTGTCGAAATCGACGGTAATGCCGAATGGGGTGCCAATTTCGTCTTGTCTGCGGTAGCGCCGGCCGATGGCGCCGGAGGCGTCATAGAAAACATTCCACCGGCGTTGGAGTTTTTCGTGGAGCGCGCGGGCCCGTTCGACCAGCGGAGCTTTGTTTTTAACAAGCGGGAAAACCGCGGCCTTGTAAGGGGCGATTTTCGGGTCAAACCGGAGGAAGGTGCGCGCTTCGCCCGCAATTTCATCCGTGCTGTAGGCGGCCGTCAAGACGGCGAGCAGGGTGCGTTCGACGCCCAGGGAAGGTTCGATGACATGGGGGACATATTTTTCCCGTCGGGCTTCATCGAAAATCTCCATGGACTTTCCGGAATGCTTCTGGTGTTGCATCAAGTCGTAGTCGCTGCGGCAGGCGATGCCCCAGAGTTCCTGTTCGCCGTGGGGGAAGGGGAACATCAGGTCGGTCGTGGCCCGGGAGTAAAAGGCGAGTTTTTCCGGCGGATGAATGTCTTCGGTGATCGAGTCGCGGGGCAGCCCGATAGAGGTGAGCCAGTTCGTGCAAATATCGATCCACTCGCGGTGGAGCGCCTGCCAGTCGTCGTCCGGGGCGATGAAGTATTCGATCTCCATTTGCTCGAATTCACGGGAGCGGAAAATGAAATTCCGCGGCGTGATTTCGTTGCGGAAGGCTTTGCCGGTCTGGGCGATGCCGAACGGGATTTTAACGCGTCCCGTGTCCACCACGTTTTTATAGTTGGCGAATATGCCTTGGGCGGTTTCCGGCCGGAGGTAGGCTGTTGCGGACTCGTCGGCGAGGGAGCCGACTTTCGTCTCGAACATGAGCTTGAATTCACGCGGCGGGGTGAGCGAGCCGGGCTTTCCGGTGGCGGGGGAGGGGATGTGTTCGTATTCCTCCGGCTTGGCTTCGGTATACTCTTTCAGTGCAATTGGCGCGAGTTCGCCTTGTTTGCCGGCTTTTCGTTTGAGTTCTGCGGCGGCCTTTTCGGCGAGTTCCTGCTGGTCCGCGGCTTCAAGCACCGAGATGTAGCCGATGGTTTCGCCCTCCACGCGGACGGGTGCGAAAAGCAGCTGGTCGGCGCGGTAGCGCATCTTTGATTCCCGGCAATCCACCATCGGGTCGGAAAATCCGTCGACATGGCCGGATGCCTTCCAGATGTCGGGGTGCATGATGATCGACGAGTCCAGGCCCACGATATCGTCCCGTCGGCGCACCATGTCCCGCCACCACAGGTTTTTGATATTGTTGCGGAGTTCGACGCCGAGCGGCCCGAAGTCAAAGAACCCGTTGTACCCTCCGTAGATTTCGGAGGAGGGAAAAATAAAGCCGCGGCGTTTACAGAGACCGACGAGTTCATCCATGAGGCCTGCACTGGGAGCTGGAGAAGTCATAAGCGCACTGACGATGCCTGTGAATGGCCGCAGGTCAATACGCCATTTTTAAAGCCCTTCCGGCAACGCTTTATAAATAGAGCCGTTTGCGGAAGGGCTTACTAATCGTCCAAGAATTATTCCGACGTCAGAAGGTCGGTCGGAAAAAGTGGAAGCGGCATCCTGCCGCTTTCTGCATACGCAACCAAGCGGCTGGAAGCCGCTTCCACCTTCACCGTGTCAAAACAATTATGCAACAAACAGTAAAAGGGGCGCTTCGCGGTTATGCATTCAGCCCAGCTCGTAACGGTCCAGGTTCATGACCTTGTCCCAGGCGGCGACAAAGTCCTTGAGGAATTTTTCTTCGGCGTCCGCTTCGGCATATACTTCCGCAAGCGCGCGCAACTCGGAGTTGGAACCGAAGATCAGGTCGACACGGGAGCCGGTCCATTTGCGCTCACCGGTTTTGCGGTCCTTGCCCTCAAACGCCTCTTCCGCATCCGAAGTCGCCTTCCAGGTGATGCCCAAATCAAGCAGGTTCACAAAGAAGTCATTGGTTAATGTCTCCGGACGATCAGTGAAGACCCCGTGTTGCGAGCGGTCGTAATTGGCGCCAAGCACACGCATGCCGCCCAGCAATACCGTCATTTCAGGAGGCGTCAGCGTAAGCAGTTGTGCTTTGTCCACCAGCATTTCTTCCGCCTTGGATTTGAGCCGGGGGTTGAAATAGTTGCGGAACCCGTCGGCATCCGGTTTCAGGTATTCGAATGATTCCACGTCGGTTTGCTCCTGCGAAGCGTCGACACGTCCGGGGGTGAAGGGCACGGATATTTTATGGCCGCCTTTTTCCGCGGCTTTCTCAATAGCGGCGCATCCGCCCAGGACGATGAGATCGGCAAGGGAGACTTTTTTATTGCCGGCTTGAGCGTTGTTGAACGTCTCCTGTATGCTTTCCAGCGTGTTCAGCGCCTTCGACAGACGCTCCGGATTATTGACCTCCCAATCCTTTTGCGGAGCCAGCCGTATGCGTGCGCCGTTTGCGCCGCCTCGTTTGTCAGAGCCGCGGAAGGTAGCGGCGGAGGCCCATGCAACGGACACGAGATCCGCTGCCGACAGCCCGGAATTCAGGATTTTTTCCTTCAGTTCGGCGATGTCCCGGTCGTTGACCTGTTCATGGCTTGCTTCGGGCAGGGGGTCCTGCCAGAGCAGGTCTTCCCCGGGCACTTCCGGTCCGAGATAACGCGCTTTGGGCCCCATGTCCCGGTGGGTGAGCTTGTACCATGCACGGGCGAAGGCATCCGCAAATTCATCCGGATTTTCGTAGAACCGTCTTGCGATCTTCTCGTATTCAGGGTCGACCTTGAGCGAGATGTCCGTGGTAAGCATGAAGGGGGCATGTTTTTTCTCCGGGTCGTGGGCGTCCGGTATGGTGTTTTCCCCGGCGCCGTCTTTCGGTCGCCACTGCCATTTGCCGCCCGGGCCCTTGTGCTTTTCCCATTCATATTTGAAAAGATTGTCCAGGAATTTGTTGCTCCACTGTGTCGGTGTATTCGTCCAGGCTCCCTCCAGCCCGCTGGTAATCGTGTCGGGACCTTTGCCTGTGCCGTAGCTGTTCTTCCAGCCGAGGCCCTGCTGTTCGATCGGGGCCGCCTCGGGCTCGGGGCCGAGGTGGTCTTCCGTTGAAGCGCCATGGACTTTCCCGAAAGTATGTCCCCCGGCAATGAGAGCGACCGTTTCCTCGTCATTCATTGCCATGCGTTCAAACGACTGTCGTATGAAGTGCGCCGCTTTTTCCGGATCCGGTTCGCCGTCGGGTCCTTCCGGATTCACGTAGATCAGGCCCATGTGGTCGTTGGCCAACGGACCTTTGAGATTCCCCTCGTCATCGTGGCGCGCGTCTCCGAGCCATTCGCCCTCAGGCCCCCAGTCAATATCCTCTTCCGGCTGCCAGATGTCTTCGCGTCCTCCTGCAAAGCCGAAGGTTTTGAAGCCCATCGATTCAAGCGCGCAGTTTCCGGCCAGGATCATCAGATCCGCCCACGAAAGTTTCTTGCCGTATTTCTGCTTCACCGGCCAGAGCAAGAGGCGCGCTTTGTCGAGGCTCACATTATCGGGCCAGCTGTTAACAGGCGCAAAGCGCTGGTTGCCCGTGCTGCCGCCGCCCCGGCCGTCATGGACGCGGTATGTGCCTGCGCTGTGCCAAGCCATACGAATGAAGAGCGGCCCATAGTGGCCGTAGTCCGCGGGCCACCAGTCCTGGGACTCGGTCATCAGGTCGCGGATATCCTGCTTTACCGCGCTCAGATCCAGTTGCTTGAACGCATCGGCATAGTTGAAATCCCGGTCCATCGGATCGGACAAGGATGCGTGCTGCCGAAGGATGTTCAGGTTTAGCCTGTTGGGCCACCAGTACAGGTTTTTTGGGCGGTCGCTGATATTTTCCTGCGACGCGCCGTGGCTGAATGGGCATTTGCTTGGATCGCTCATGGTTATTTATTCGATGTTTTTGTTGATAAAAAAGGGACAGCATCGATGAGCTTAATTAAGAAAACACAATTCTCAAGCGGTATGCCCCCTTGGCGGCGAATCGCTTGTCAGCATAGCGTCGGATTCCGTCAATCGGAATCCGACGCTATGCTGGCGTGACTTCGTTCCAGAGGCTTTCGATTGTTTCCGCGTCCACGCCTTCGGTCGTTACCGCTTGCCCCATTGTTTTTAAAGTGACGAAGCGCGGTTTTCCCGAGCGTGTTTTTTTGTCGCGAAGCATTGCTTCCAACAGGGCATCACATGGAAGGGGCGCTTTTAACCGGGTGGGCAAGCGGTATTTTTCAAGGAGGGCGGTGATTTTCGGGAGCAGGGATGCGTCCAGTTGCCCGAGACGGACGGATAGCCGGGCTGCCAGAAGGAGTCCCACCGCCACGGCTTCGCCGTGCAGGTAGTCGCCGTAGCCGGCGACGTTTTCAATGGCGTGAGCGAAGGTGTGCCCGAGATTGAGGAGCGCCCGGCCGCCGGAGGGGGCGCTTTCGGTTTCGTCGTCGCGGACAATCGCCGCTTTCAGGTTGCAGCACCGCCGTATGACGGCGGGCAATTCGGGAGCGCCTGCATCCAGGGCGGGCTGGTCGGTGAGTTGATCAAAGAGTTCCGCGTCGGCCAGCAGGCCGTATTTTATGACTTCCGCCATACCCGCATTGAATTCGCGGTCGGGCAGGCTGTGAAGCAGGCCGGTGTTGATATAGACGGCTTTTGGCTGCCAGAAGGCGCCGACCAGGTTTTTGCCTTCCGGTAGATTGATGCCGGTTTTTCCGCCCACGGAGCTGTCAACCATGGCGAGCAGAGTGGTGGGGACCTGGTGAAATTCGATGCCACGGAGATAACTTGCCGCGACAAATCCGGCGAGGTCGCCGACAACGCCCCCGCCAAAGGCGAAGAGCGCAGCGTCCCGGCCGGTTCCGCTTTGAGCGAGTTTTCGCAGCGCTTCGTTAAAATGTTCGATCGATTTTGCGGATTCCCCCGACGGCGGACTGAATGCCGGGTCCTCTGAAATGCCCGCCTCCGTGAGCAGCTGCGGATGCGCCTGCAACACGTTGCCATCCACCATGGCTCGGACCGAACGCTGATTTTTTCGCAGGGCGCGCACGGCTTTGCGCAGCGCGGCGTTGTCCCGCTCAAAAAAGATCGGGTACGAGCGATTGCCCAGTTCTACGTTGAGGGGTTGCGGGGTCATGAAACCGGTGAGCTTTGTTCGGTGATGCCGAAGATTGCGTTTGCGTAATCCCGGGCGGAAAAGGGTTGCAGGTCGTCCGCTTGTTCCCCGAGCCCGACGAAATAAATGGGGAGCTTCAATTCGCGGTGGATTCCGACGAGGGCGCCGCCCCGGCTGGTGCCGTCGAGCTTTGTGACAACGAGCCCGGTCAGCGGAAAACTTTCGTGAAAGACACGCGCCTGTTCGATGGAGTTGGCGCCCAGGCTGCCGTCCACCACCAGCCAGCTGTGGTGCGGCGCGGATGGATCCTGCTTTTGAAGCACACGGCGGAGCTTCTCCAGCTCTTTCATCAGGTTGCTCTTTGTATGGAGACGTCCGGCGGTGTCGAGGATCAGCACGTCGGACCCGCGCGTACGGGCGGCGGACAAGCTGTCGTAGGCGACGGCCGCGGAATCGGCGCCATGGTGGCTGGCGACGAGGTCGATGTCGAGCGTCTTCGACCAGGACTGAATTTGCTCGTTGGCGGCCGCCCGAAAGGTGTCGCAGGCGCCGAGCAACGGCGTGTAGCCGTTTTCCCGATACAAATAAGCAATCTTGGCGGCGGTGGTTGTCTTCCCCGAGCCGTTTACCCCCACGAGGCAGATGACTTGGGGCTTTTCCCCGACCGGTTCGGCGGGTCTTTCGGCGCCTTCGAGGACTCGCCTCAGGACGGAGGCCCCGATCCTCGCCGCGTCCTCCCCGCGAAGGGATTTGTCGGCTTTGTGGGCGGCTTTTATTTCGTCGAGTATTTCCTCCACGGTTTCCACGCCGAAATCCGCCCCGTAGAGCGTTTCCTCAAGGTGTTCGAGGGCTTCCCGGTCGAGTGCGGCTCCGGAAAAGATGCCTTCGAAGGCCTTTTGAAACGTGGGCGTCTGGCGTTTGAAGCCTTCCTTGAATTTTTTGAAGAGTCCGCGCATGTTGAGACAATCGTCAATCGGCCGCTTCTCGGAGCGGCCGGTCGATTTTACTTTTCATTTGATCAAGAATACCGTTGATGAAACGTTTTGAATCCGGGCTGGAGAAAGTTTTGCTGAGGTCGATGGCTTCATTGATGCTGACAATCGGCGGGATGTCATTCCGAAAAAGCAGTTCGTAAATTGCCAGGCGGAGAATGGAAAGATCCACTTTTGCGATGCGCTCGAATTTCCAGTTTTGCGTGCGTTCGGCGATTTCCCGATCGATGGCCTCGATGTTTTTGATGACGCCATGCACCAGTTCTTCGGCAAAGGCATAATGCGGGCGTTGCTGTTCCTGGTCCTCAAAGAAGCGGGCCACGCCGTCGGCCAGCACCTCCGGCCTGTTCAGCTCCCATTGGTACAGGAATTGAACGGCGCACATGCGATTTTCCCGCCTCTGGGAGCGTGGGGTTAGTTCTGTTTCTTCGTCGTCCATTTTTGTTTTAATCGGGCCATTTCAAGGGCGGCCAACGCGAACTCCCGTCCACGGTTGATCTCTTTTCCGGCGCGCGCCTTCGCTTGTTCGGTGTTTTCCACGACAAGTATGCCGTTGATAACCGGTAGTTTTTCGCGGATGCCCAGCGTTTGGAGCGCCGCGGCCGTGCTCGATCCGATGACCTTGTGGTGCTCGGTGTCACCGGCGATCACCACGCCCAAAGCTATGATCGCGTCAAATGCGCCGTCCGAGCCGAGCAGGGCGGCGGCGCACGGCAGTTCCGCGGAGCCCGGTACGCGCTCGATGGCGGGCGAGGGAGCCCCGCTTGCTTCAATGGTTTTGCGTGCTTCCCGCACGAGGGCGTCGACGAATGCTTTGTTATAGCACGCCGCGATGATGGCAATGCGCAGGCCGCTGCCGTCGATTTGTTGTGGATCGGGTGTGTCGAGACTCATGAAAGAAGCGGATGAAGACGTCTGTCGGGAGAACTGGCAACGGGAAACTTGCCGGATCATAAAGAATGGCGCCGGTTGGGCGGCAGCTCAAACATTAATCCGGGACCACCGAATCCGCAAACCTTGGGGCACAAGCAAAACAGGCGCTGAATTTACGACAGGGAAGGGCATGAAGAATCAGTGAATGATCCGCAAGTGTTTCCCGAAAACCGGGGATTACGATTGCCCATGTCCGACAGACGCTTAGCAATGGCGAAGGATTCATGATGTTTACTTTATTGAAAAAATGCGGGGAAGCGCGCCGCGGGGTGTTGGAGACGCGGCATGGGGCCGTGCAAACCCCCGCCTTCATGCCGGTTGGAACGCAGGCTACGGTTAAAGGACTGACGCCGGAGCAGCTGGAGGCAATCGGCGCCCAGGTGGTTCTGGGCAATGCCTACCACCTGAACCTGCGCCCGGGGGCCGATCTGGTTCGGGAATTGGGCGGCCTGCACGAGTTTATGAATTGGAGCGGGCCGATTTTGACCGACAGCGGCGGATTCCAGGTCTTCAGTCTGGCGAAGTTGCGTCGTGTGACGGAGGAGGGCATACGGTTTCAATCGCATCTGGACGGACGGGAATTGTTTCTCGGCCCACGTGAATGCTTTGATATTCAAGTGGCGCTGGGCACGGATATTGCCATGGTCCTGGATGAGTGTCCGCCTTATCCCTGCGAGCGCGAGGCTTGCGAGCGGGCGGTGGACCGCACCATCCGCTGGGCTGGGGAGTTTTTGAACTATGCGCGCGAAGAAGGCTTTTTGAATGCGGGGCGCCATGTCTTCGGAATCGTACAAGGCTCGGTTTATGAGGATCTGCGGGTGCGTTGCGGCGAGGCGCTGGCGGATATGGATTTTTCGGGATATGCGGTGGGAGGTGTCAGCGTTGGGGAGCCGGAAGAGGAGATGCTCCGCCAAGTCGCCGCCAGCGCGCCGGTTTTGCCCGCAGAAAAGCCGCGCTATGTCATGGGGGTGGGTACGCCCCCTCAATTGCTTCGAATGATCGGCATGGGGCTCGACATGTTTGACTGCGTCATTCCCACCCGCCTGGCCCGGCACGGGGCCGCGTTCACCCCCGAAGGGACCATCAACCTGAAAAACGAGTGCTACAAACAGGACAGCCGTCCGATCATGGACGCGGACAACTATACATGCAGGCACTTCAGCCGCGCGTATTTGCGGCATCTGATCATGGCAAAGGAACTGCTCGCCCCGACCCTGCTCTCCCTGCACAACGTACACTTTTTCAACAACCTCATGGACGAAGCGCGGCGGCACATTGAAGCCGGTGATTTCGCGGCCTGGAGTGCGGCGTGGATTGACCGATATCTAAAAAGCGCCGATAAGCAGGGTTCGTAGCGGGTTTATCCCCTTCGGGACCGCTTCCAGCCCGTAGGGCCTACAGGCCGGAGGGTAGCCCTACGGGGCGGAGTCCGCGATTTTGGTACTCGCCGGACCGGTTATCCCGCAACGATCCCGGCATAAAGCCGGTCGCTACAAATGCGGATCTCCCGATCATCCTGCATTCCGCAGTTGAACCACTGATTAACACTGATCCCGCTGAGCGCAAGTGCGTCAACCTTAGAAATCATCCTAGTCGGCTGTAACAGGTTTTCTTTCGTAGCGTGCAATCTTCTTCAGCAAACGTCCCCGTAAGGTTTTTATAGAGGCTAAAACGGACGTTTGCTGAAGCTGCACGCTACTTCGCGCGAGCGCATCATTAGTCGCATTGGCAGCATTGGTAGCGCGACGCTTCAGCGAGCGTCGGGCGCCACCCGGAGCCAGTGCGTTCGTTTGCTGCTGCACGCTACTTTAATTTCCGAAATTTAAATGTTACAAGCTACTGGCGGCGTCGGTTCTGCGATGGGGATTCTGAACGTCTGAATGAACTCGGGCAATATCCTTAAATTCAAGCGCCCAATGTTTGAGTGGAAATAGTGATGCAGTGAATAAAATCAGTGTCCATCAGTGGTTGTACTAATCTTTTTAGGCTTATGGATATTGGGCCTTTGG
>JBKGYB010000048.1:0-10448 GCA_046546295.1 Opitutales bacterium
TCCACCGCTCGTATCCACCGCTCAAGGGCGGGACGCCCTTGCCTAGGTCCTGAGCCGGTCGAAGGGCTCCGTAACAGAGCGCTGTACATCGTCCGGCTCTTCGGCTTACGAGAACGGGCGACGAGAGGGGTTGACGAGTTTTACAAGCGCTACCCAAACTCTTTCCTCGTGATCCGCTATCGTCAATACCATCGTGGTAAATCCCGCCGGGAAATCGACCCTCGCGCGGCGCAACGCACATTTCACGGAACCGACTCTACCTCCAGCCTCGCAAGACTCCCCCGAAAACCCGAAGATGGTGTCACGCAAACTTCACAGGGATAAGGAGTCCTGAGTCTCCCCCCTCATTCGCTTCGCGAGTGAGGGGGGCCCTTTTGCGCAACGCGCAAAATCAGCGGATCGGCTGTCGCCCGATGGTTCCGACCAACTCTTTCAGGTATTTCTTGGAACGGACCCATTCGAGCTTTTCCTTTGCCATCGACAAGCGACCTTCAATTCCAAGCCTGCTTGCCTCTTGGGCATGGGATCGCTTCTCAAGAAATTGCTCCAAATAATTCACGTGGGAAGACCAGCGCTTGATTTCCTCTGCCTGGTGGCTTTGCAAGCGTTCCTGATACCACTCGCTTTGCAGCATTGAGTCGCGTGTAAAGAGCTGACGGATTTCCGGGGAATTCAAGCCTTTGCCCTCGTATGCGCCGCGCGCCATGATGTGCAGGAGCGCCTTCAGAGGGGGGCAAGCATCCTCGACGGACCCGTCTTCAAAGTAGTTTTGCGCCACCTCACGGTGGGCGGCCATGATCGTGCGCATGCCGGTTACAAATGTTTCCTTGTCCTGCAGTTCCGGCTTCAGCATCTCCTCCGTAAATACCGTGTCAGGATTATTGAAAACACGGCCGAAGAACAAACGGACAAAGCGCGATGTGATTCTGTAACCGATTCGACTGGCCTCAATCGTCTCCCCTCCATCCTCGAAATCCTCGAGCTTTTCAAGATAGCCGTTTTCTTTCAGGAATTCCGGATCCGTCTCTTCCGGCCTCAGGCGCGCCCAGATTTCCGGAACAAGAAGACTGATATCGTGATCGACCCGACAATGCGGACCTACATAACCTGCGGCTGTGATGAACGCCGGTTGATCCGTAACAAGATACGACACCAAGGCGTTATTCAAATCGTAAATGGGCGGCAGCGCATTGAACGGCGCTTTCGTCAAGGCGCCCTCCGATCCGGCCCCGGTCGTTGAAGGCGACTTCCCCGTAATACTGGCGATAAACTCCATGAAGAGTTCAGGAAGCTCCAGGTAATGGATGGGGTTGTAAACACAGAGCGGCTTCACCCCGCTTTCCGGATCAGCCGGATTGTTGCGACGCCCCGGAAGAATTGATGTGACCGGTCGCAGAACCTCCGAATCGAGGCTTTGACGGCGATAAAACCGGGTGCTGATTTCCGCAAGATACACTTCCCGCGGATCCCTCAAGTCGGGGCGTACTTGCAGATACCTCGGATTTTTTGAAGGTTTGCCGTCCACCAAACGGGGATACGGATTGCATGAGAAATAGCGCGGTTCGTTATTCTCGTGGAATTCACGGATCATCTTCGCCATTGGCTTAGTGTACTGCTCGAAGCGAATAGCATCCTGAATTTCTTCGCGTGCCTGCTCCCGGGTCAGGGGCTCGTAATTACTCAGAAAACTTCCCTTCGAGCTGAGGTCTATTTCCGCCTGCTTGTCATATCCGCGCACAATCGAATCGTCCGGGCGCTGGAAGAACCGGAATTCACAGTTGTGCACGAACTTTGCCGAAGGGGCCGTCCAATCTTTCGGCAGTCCGTTCAGCCGTTCAGCGGGTGCGACCAGGGACGCCGAAATATCATCTTCCAGGGAAATTTTTACAGCGGGCCTGAAATCCTTGCGCAGCCCGAATATCCGCCAAGAGCCATCCTGCGTGTAACCAACGCGCAAATACTGGGTCAGCATGGGCTGCCCCCGATAGCGGAGAATATTGCCCGCTTCCCCGTTAATTAAATCAACGGAAAAACGGTCGCGCCAATTATCGCCCCAATCTTCCTTATAGAAACGTTTGATGACGAGCACCAGATCCTTGATGTACTGAGGGATTGATCGAAGCCACTCGTTGTAAGCATCATTGTAATCGATTTCCGAAGGCGTCAGAAGCTTGATCACCGATCCGAGCGAACGTTCCCGACTCAACAGAGGTCGTCCTTTGGTTTGGTTTTTGGACGGATCCCGGTGTCGCTGTCCATATTCCGCGCGGATGATTTTTTCCGTCATGTCAAAATCCTTTTGATAATCGCGGATAAAGACGGGGCCGGAAATAATCGCATCGGTGATGGGTTTGGATATTTCGGATTTTCCACCCCCCGACACGGTACAAGGCTTATGACAGACCCGGCTTTCGGCCAAACATCCAACCAAGCGCCACCGGCGGCCTTCGGCCGGTTTTATCATACGCACCTTATAGCCCAGCGGCAGCACATAGGTCGCGTTCGGCAACAACTTCAACACCCGTTCCTCACCGTTTCGGACCCAGGAAATTTTCTGGGTATTCAGCTCAATCCGGGCATCTTCCGGAATATAGAAAATATCGTTATACGTTTTATCAATGGCATAGCCCTCCGGCTTCACTTCCATCAAATCGCCGTACAAACGAACCATTTCATCGAATGTATTATTTATCTCATCATAATACTGGTTCAGCTGAAACTCCTCGCCCAAATCATAGGCTGGAAACGCCAACGCCCCCCCGGCATGCTCCTCTTCCACGAGCCCATGGAGATTCGCCGAAAAGCTGATCTGCGTCTTCACCTCCTTCTTCGAATAGCCGAAATAATTATCCGAGACCACGGTCACGACGCGTCCCGAGGCATCCCGGGCCGTCATCTTGAAAGCCCCACCGTCATTGTAGAGCTCGTCCTCTTTCTCCCAACACATGCCGTCCCGCTTCCTGCGTTCATTGGCTTCGGAGACGTGAGGCAAACCGAGTTCCTTCTTTGTGGTTCCGATCAAGTGCGGCGCGTGGATGACGCAGCCGCTGTGGCCGGTCCAATGTTCCGGATCCAGTCCCGCGTCGTTTTCCGCAATAAAAGGATCGCCCCCGTTCCCGAAAATCGATTCCACGAAGTCCAGATTGCAGACAAGCGAGCCGGGCGCGAAAAAGCGCACTTCCATTCTTTTCTCGCTCGAATAGCCCGGTACTTCGGGCACAACCACAGGACGCAGCAACAAGGACACCCATGTGCGCGCCTGCTCTTTTTCATTGGCCAGAAAAGGAAGCGTTTTATCCGCTTCCGGCGGGTTCAATGCCTTGGCCAAAAGCCGGGCCGCGGCTATTTTCGGCACAGCTTTTTTGTCGTTCGGTATAGGCAAACCGCCTTCACACACATGAAAGACCCCCTTTGTTGTCCGGCGGTCGCTTTTCGGGTTGTGCAACACGCCCTGATGGATCCGGTAGGAGTCCACAATGTCCGAAGAAAAATGATCCCCTCTGGCGGGAATGGACACCGTCCGCGCCACGCCATGTTGGTCGAGCACAAAGGTTTCAGCCGGCAAGCCCGGCACTTCCTCCTTACCCAGTTCCGCGAAATACTCCTCCATAAAATTCTGGAGGCGCTGATCGCAGGGCGGCAGATAGTCCGCCAACAACCGCGATTTTTCCCGATAACTGACGAGGAGCCCCCGACTTAATTCAGAGACGCGCGACGAGGAAAAGTCCCCGAAGACCGGCTGCCCAAGCGAAGTCAGCTTCAGATTTGTATATTCCATGAGAGAAATCTCATCATGCGTCGCTTCCGCGGTTTCCGGGTCCATGCCAAGTTGCGTTTTAAAGTCCATATGTTAGCTATGATTAAAGGTTCGGGAGAATTGTCGATGCCGCTTTTGCGGTTCCCTCGCCACAAGGCAAATACAAGCGGGAAGGAACATAAGTCAAACACCCCGCTGATCCTTACAATAAGTTTTGCTGCATCAATAATTTTTTCAAATAAGTTTTTCTTATTTGAAAAAAGCCGATCTTCCCAAGCGTGTGTCTGAGTTAGGGCGATTTTACGCAAAACCCGCAACTGCGTCCGGCTTTTAAAGCCCGTCTTCGGAAGTGGCGCTCCCGCCTGGACTCGAACCAGGATTTGCGGCTTCGGAGGCCGCCGCTCTATCCATTGAACTACGGGAGCAATCGACCTGCAATCAAGTTCATGGAGTTGAGCAGGTCAATGGGAAAAGGAACCCGTTAAATAAGTTTGATCCCCATCGACAGGCCGCTAGCCTGAAACTCCGTAAATTCGCACCCGCATGACCCCGGAATACCGCACGCTCGACTGGAACGCTCCGCTCATCCCTGCGATAGTGCGCGAACTTTTGTCGGATCAGGAGGATCCGGCCACGGATCTCGGGGACACGGTGGTACTCGTGCCAACGGTCCAATCCGGGCGCCGCCTGCGCGAAGCGCTTGCCCTGGCCCTCGCCACAAAGGACGGCGGGCTCTTCCCCCCGCAAATCCTCACGCCCGACGCCTGTCTCAATGAAGCGCTTGCAGGTCATTCCGCGGCGGGCGAAGCGACGCTGCTCGCGGCGTGGTCGGTCGTTCTCGGCAAGACCGACCTCACACAGTACGATTTCATTTTTCCAATTAAACCCGCCCGCTCAACCGGCTGGCAACTTTCAATGGCGCGCCGCTTGATGCATCTGCGCTCGGAACTTGGTGAAGCGGGGCTGGACTTTGCCGAAGCCGCAAATCGAACAGCGGGCACGCCGCACGAACCGGAGCGCTGGAGACAACTTGCCGAGCTGGAAGCGCTTTACCTTGAGGAGCTGACCGCCGGCGGCCGCCACGACCCGCTCCATGCGCGCCGCAATGCCGCCCGCCAGGGCCGACTGCCCGACGGTACGCAACGTGTCATCCTCGCCGCAACGCCCGACCCCCAGCCACTCGTTCTCGAAGCTCTCGAAAATGCGGATGCCGCCGTTTCGCTTGAAATATGGACCTACGGCCCCCCGAACGAACCAAACTGTTTCGACAACCGGGGGCGCCCGGATGCCTCGGTATGGGAAGAGCGGCATTTGTCCCTGGAAGCCTTGGGCGCGCACCTTCATAACACGGAAGACCCCGCTGCCACGGGAGAACTGTCCGCGCGACTGCTTTGCGAAAAAACGCCCGAATCCATCACCCTCGGCATCGCCGACCCCGAGCTCACCCCCATTCTGTCGGATGCTCTCACTCGGGCGCGCATCCACCATTTCGATCCGGGCGGCGAGCCCCTCCACTTGTCCGGGCCCGGCCGCCTGGCCGCCCTCCTCTGCACCTGCGGAGACAGCGCGGACATCACCACGGTACGGACGCTCCTGCAGCATCCCGATTTCGTCCGTGCCCTGCGGGCGGAAACACCACAACTCCCCTCCCAGGAAAAACTCCTGCGCGCAATCGACGAAATTTTCGAAGACCACCTCCCCCCCGACCTCCCCGCGCTTTTATATTTTGCGGCCAAGGATCCGAAACAGGCGGGCGTCCACAAGGCTCTCAAACAACTGCAAGACATGCTCGCGCCTCTCGGCGGGAAAGACTTTCCGACCGCCCTGGCACAAACGCTTCAACGTATATACACTCACCTGTCGGTTCAATCGGAAGACCAAGCGGACAACCCCCATAGAGAACGCGCCGCCCTCATCCGGCGCCAACTCGAAAACGCTTTGGAAAACAGCGGGCTCCATGCAAAACTACCTTCGGATTACCCGCGCAACGCGCTCCGGCAAGCCCTCGAAAACACACGCTTCCACCCGCCTCGTCCCACAGAGGCCCATGATTTGCTCGGGTGGCTCGAACTCCTCTGGAACGACGCGCCACATCTCGTCCTGGCAGGCCTCAACGAAGGTCGTGTCCCTGAATCCGTGATCGGCGACGCCTTTCTGCCGGAAACAGCCCGCGAACACCTCGGCCTGCGCACCAACCCGCAGCGCTTCGCCCGCGACGCTTATCTGCTTGCCGCACTTGCCCAGCGCCGCCGCAGCCCGCATGGGCGCATCGACATCCTGGTCCCGCGCAAGGCCCCGGACGGCTCGCCACTCAAGCCTTCCCGCCTACTCTTCCAAGAGGGCAACGACAGCCTGGTCACCCGGGCCCGCACACTTTTCACCGCCCCCGCGACCGCTATTTCCGAGGCCCCGCGCACCCGGCCCTGGCAACTTATTGCGCCCCAAGGACTCCTGTTGCCGGAGCGCCTTTCCGTCAGCTCCCTCCGCACATATCTGGAGTGCCCCTTCCGCTTTTTCCTGCGCCACATTCTGAAAATGCGCCCCGTTGACACGAAAACACGCGAACTCAGTCCGGCAGGCTTCGGCAACCTGATTCACGACACATTAAAGATCCTGAAGGGTCGTCGCCTGGACGCGCAAACGGATGTAAAAGCTCTCGACAAGGAACTCAGAAACACCGCAGGCGAAATATTCCGCCGGAACTTTGGTCACCGCCCGTCCTTCGCACTCCGCATGCAGGAGACCGCGCTGCTCGCCCGCCTTGAAAGTTTCTGCCACAGCCAGATCGCCGATTGCGAAACAAATGGGGGTATGGACATTTTAAATACCGAGCACGACATTGAGCTGGAGCTGGAAGGTTTCACGCTCACCGGCCGCATTGACCGGATCGACCGGCGAGCAGACGGGCGCATCGAGCTTGTCGACTACAAGAGCGGGGACACCCCGGTCACACCCGCAAAAGCGCACTTATCGGGCCTCGCCCGAAAAGAACCCCCGGAGCACCTCCCCCCCGAAGCGAAAATTCGGGTCAATGACAAACCCTATTGCTGGACGGACCTACAACTTCCGCTCTACGCACTCGCCCAAAACGAGCGCGGTGGCGAGCAATTGCCCGCCACCGCATACTTCAATCTACCCAAAAGCCTGGAAAAATCCGGCCTGGCACGCTGGCAGGACTTTGACCGCGAACAGCTCGAAAGCGCCCGCAATTGCGCCTGCGCCGTGCTCCGCCAAATTAAAGCGGGCGTCTTCTGGCCGCCGAATCCCGGCATTGCATCGCGCTATGATGAATTTGCCCCGCTGTTCCCTGACGGCATAGAAGCCACGATCGACCCGGAAGCTTTCCGGAACTATGCCTTCGGCGAGGCGTCCGAAAATGAACGCCCGCCGGGGTAGCACAGGCTTCCAGCCTGTCATCCGGCCACAGGCTGGAAGCCTGTGCTACCCCTCGATCACTCCGTGACCCTCCTCTAAACCCGCATGCAAGAACTCAACCACATAGCGATCTCAGCGTCCGCCGGCGCGGGCAAAACCTATGCCCTGACGAACCGTTTCATCTACCTGCTGCATCATTTCGAAACGCCGGAACGCATCGTCGCGCTTACTTTCACCCGTTCCGCTGCCGGGGAATTCTTTCAAAATACAATCGAAAAACTCGCCGACGCAGCGGATGACCCGTCCAAGGCGCGGGCGCTATCCGAGGACATCGGCATAGACGCCGACTGCGCGCGCTATCATGAGTTGCTCGCCCTCCTGATTGAGCGGATGCACAAGCTCAACCTGCAGACGCTTGACAGTTTTTTCTATCGCATCGTTTCCGCCTTCGCCCTTGAACTGGGCCTCCCCGGAAATTTGACACTGCTCGACGAAACCAGTGAACCGCGCGTCCGGGATGAAGTCCGCGACAGCATCGTCCACCGCCCGGAAGCCACCTCCGCAACCACGGAAGAGTTCTGGCACGCTTTCAACCAAGCCACCTACGGACAGGAGCAGCGCGGCGTAGAAGCCGTGGTCAGCCGCTTTCTCGAGGAACTTTATACGCTCTACCTCGAAGCCCCGGATGATGCGCTCTGGGGCCGGACGGAACGCATTTGGCCGAACGGCTGCCCTTGGAAGATCGAATCAATCGACTGGAATCAACTGGCCGACCGACTGCTCGAAACAATCCCGGACGACCTTGGCAAATCACAGTCCAAGAGTTTCCACGCCGCCGCTGAAAAAATCCGCAACTACCCCGTGGAAGAAAAAACCAACACCGTCCTGGATCGCGCCCTCGCCCAGGCCGACGAAGTATTGAACGGAAACACCACTCTGCAGGCGGGTTCCGGAAAAAACAACCATGTCCCCATTCAAGGCCCCGCCTGCGCCGCGCTGGCGGACGCGCTGCGCGCGCTGGTCTGGCATCATCTCAGCCGTGCCCTTGAAAATACACGCGGGGTCTACCGCATCCTTCACGCCTACCACTCGGAATACGAGCGCCTCGTGCGCCGCCCCGGCCGTCTCTGTTTTTCGGATCTCACCCAGTTGCTCGCGCCCGACTCGCCGGGGGCCCCGCTCCAAAAAACGGATCCGGCCGCGCGCCAGCTTATGGATTTCCGGCTCGACGCACGCTTTGATCACTGGTTGTTCGACGAATTTCAGGACACAAGCCGCGCGCAGTGGAAGGTCGTGGCCAACCTGATCGACGAAATCGTCCAGGACAACTCAGGCGAACGCTCCTTCTTCTATGTCGGCGACACCAAGCAGTGCCTCTACCTCTGGCGCAACAGTGACGACCGGCTCTTCCACGAAATCATCAGACATTACAGCCCCGCCATTCAGTCCGAAACACGCTCCTGCTCCTGGCGCTCCGCCCCCGCCATACTCGACGCGGTGAACACCGTATTTGACAACACCGGCACAATCGCCGAGTGCTTCACTCCGGCGGTTGCGGAGCGCTGGGCGCGCGCCTGGTCGTTACACGAAGCTTCGCCCCGCACGCGCGAACTTCCCGGCTACGCCTGCTGGCTGCGCGCAACGGACAAGGAAGAAGAAAACACCCGCAACGCGCAGATCCTTCGCCTGCTGGAAAACCTGCGTCCGCTGGAAAAAGGAATCAGTGTCGGCATTCTGGTTCGCAAAAACGAACAGGCCGGAGCGATCGCCGATTACCTCCGGACCTACGGCAATATCCCCATCCACACCGGATCAGCGCTGCAACCGGGCACGGACAACGCGGCCGGCGCCGCTCTTCTCGCCCTCCTGCGCCTGGCCACACATCCCGGCGACCGCCACGCCGGGGGCTACCTCCGCTTGATTGATGTATCCACTCCAGGCGATGCACTGGTTCCCAGTGCACCGGAGTTACGACGCCGCCTGCTCGAAGGAAGCGGCGAAGATGCCATTCGTTGGGCCTCCGCCCGCATAGCGGAGCACTTGCCCGAAGAGGACCTCTACCATCGCCAGCGCCTGGACCGCCTGATTGCCGCCGCCCGACGCTTCGACCAGGACGAGCGCACGGACCTCGACAGCCTCTATTACGACCTCCAAGCCGCCCGGACCGGCGATTGCAGCCCCGGCAACGCCGTAATCATCGACACCATTCACAAAGCGAAAGGGCTCGAATACGATCTCGTTATTCTGGCTGAAGAAGAAAAAACGAGCAGCCTCACCCCCGACCACAACATCACCGCCTGTCGCAACGACGCGGGCGAGCCGGACTGGATACTCCAGCCCTTGAAAAAAGACCTGATGCAAGCGGATCCACAATTAGGGCGCCTCAAGGAGCAGGCCGAAAGCCTGGGCGGCTTTGAAGCCCTCTGCCGCCTCTACGTCGCCATGACACGCGCACGACAAGGCCTCTATATAATCTCCGACTGCGAGCGCGCCGCGGGCGGAAGCCTTGTGCATTTCCTTTGCGAACAACTCGGTGGCGGGAGTTATGACGCGACGGACACCCCGCTCTTCAACGACGCCGTCTTCCCGCTGATCTGGGAGACCGGGTGCCGCGACTGGCACCGCCACTTTCAGTCCGAACCACCGGCCGAAGGACCGGAACCGCCGGCCGCCGTCGCCGACTTCGCGCCGGCTGCCCCACGCCTGCAACTCGCCCGGCCCTCCGCCGGCAAAAGTTATACGCTCCCCCTGTCGACCTTCTTCGATCTGGAAGAACAATCCGGCGCATTTGGCACAAGCGTACATGCCGCCTTCGAAAAAATCGAATGGCTCGACGAGGACGCGCCCGCCCCGGTTAATAAAGAAGAAGCCGTACAGAACGTGCTCCGCGCCTGTTTCGAAGATGCAGCCATCCGCAAACTTTTCACCAAGCCCGAGGGCAACCCGAAACTTTGGCGCGAACGAAGTTTCACCTATGTGGAAAACGGGCAGTGTGTAAACGGAGTCTTCGACCGGGTCGTGTTATACCGCGATACCAGCGGCAAACCGGAACGCGCCGAAATCATCGATTTCAAGACGAGTCATATTGAAAACACGGCTACACTGAAAGAAGCGGCCGAACAACATCGTCCCCAACTCGACAGCTACCGCAAAGCCCTGGCAAGAATCACCGGGCTCCCCGAAAAATCAATAACGCCTCGAATTCTTTTCACACAAGTTCCGGCGCTTGTTGAACTGTAAGCGAGAGAGCTCGAACGCCGTCCGACTGCGGCGCGAGCGGCTCTTCTACCGGAGACAGGGCGTCTCGCCCTGTAGC
>JBKGYB010000049.1:0-10393 GCA_046546295.1 Opitutales bacterium
CAAGCAAACGCATCAGGGCGGGACGCCCTGACTCCGAAAGCGCGGCCGGACGCCGCACAGCGCTCTGTTACCTAGGCAAGGGCGTCCCGCCCTTGAGCGGTGAGTGCGCTACCTCGGGAGGCAAACGCTTTGTCCTTCAATTTTCCACGCGGTGGCGGATCAAGATTCCGGAGGTTTGAACGGTTTTCACCCTTCATTTTATCCATGTGGCGACAGAATCGCAAGCCCGGCGGAACGCTGATTACATCCGTTCCAGGGTTTCGAGTCCCAGCAGGGAGAGCCCCATTTCAAGCACGGCAAGGGTGCGGGCGCAAAGCAACAAGCGGCGGTCCCGGACGGCGGGATCTTCCGTCATTACTTTTTCCGCGTTGTAGAAAGTGCTGAAATCACCCGCCAGTTCGAACAGGTAGGTGCAGAGGAAATGGGGGCGCAGGTCCGTCAGCGTGGTATCGAGCGCTCCGACAAAACCGAGCAGCTTGCGCGTGAGTCGTTCTTCCATCTCCGATTCAATTTCCGAAGCCGCGGGAAATCCGGCATTGGGCTGAACGCCTGCCTTACGGAAAATGCTGTGGATCCGCGCAACGGCATATAGGAGGTAGGGGGCCGTGTTTCCGTCAAAACTCAGTATCCTGTCCCAATCAAAAATATAGTCGCTTGTCCGGTTTTGAGCGAGGTCGGAGTACCGCACTGCTCCGATGCCCACGGCGCGGGCGATCCGCTTGCGTTCCGCTTCAGGGAGCGAGGGGTTCTTTTCCGAAACAAGCGCGAGCGCCCGTTCCTCCGCTTCGTCGAGCAGTTCCTTCAATCGGACCGGTTCGCCGCTGCGTGTTTTGATCGCTTTGCCATCTTCCCCGAGGATCGTGCCGAACCAGACATGCTTCATTTCCGGGATTGGACGTCCGCTTGCCGCAAACCATTTTTGCACGGTCAGGAAGACTTGCTGGAAATGATCCTGTTGCCGTCCGTCCGTTACATAGACGAGTTCTTCAGCCCGAAGTTTTTCCACCCGGTACAAGACCGTGGCGAGGTCGGTGGTGGCGTAATTGCTCGCGCCGTCCGATTTCCGCACGATCAATGGTTGTTTGGCAAAGCGCTTATGGTCCCGATGAAACACGACCAGCGCGCCCTGGTCCTCTTCCGCCACGCCGTGTTCTTTTAGTTCCTCGCACACGCGGTCGACTTTGTCCTGGTAGAAACTTTCCCCAAGGACTTCGTCAAACCGTATGCCCAGCCGCTCGTAGATCGCTTCGAAAGCCGCGTAACTGGCCCGGCAAATCATTTCCCAATAGGCTATGTTTTCCGGATCCCCGTTCTGCAACTTGACCAGCTCCGCGCGCGCCGCCTCCATTTCAGCGGGATCCTCCTGAGTCAATGCCGTCCCTTGCCTGTAGAGCCGTTCAAAATCGTCCAGCGGGTCGTTTTGGCTCGCGTCCGGATCGTATTGCTCGCGCTTGATCGCGAGTATGAGGATGCCGAACTGCGTGCCCCAGTCCCCGATGTGGTTGTCCCTTACGACTTCCGCCCCGCAGAATTCAAGCATCCGGGCGATGGCTTCTCCGATCACCGAAGAACGGATGTGCCCGACATGCATCTGTTTTGCGGTGTTCGGAGAACTGAAATCCACCACCGCTTTTTTGCCGTCATACAGCATGCCTGCGCCTTTGCGGAAATCTTCCGGAGCGCCGTAACGACGGATCCATTGGAAAAGATAACTTCGGCTGAGGCGGAAGTTAATAAAGCCCGGGCCCGCGAGCTCAAAGGTCAGCAGCTCCGGATCGAACGCTTCGGACGCTTCAAGCGCTTTGATCAGGCGCGCTCCCAATTCGCGGGGATTCGCGCCCTGGCGCTTCGCATGGGGAAGGACCCCGTTGACCTGGAAGTCGCCGAATGTAGGCTCGGCCGGACGGACGGCCGGGTCGAAGCCCGGACCGAAGCCCTCCGTGCTTGAAGCCACTTCTGCGACTGCGTTTTCGATCGCTTTGGACGGATGAAACCATACCTGCATTCGCCAAGGCATAAAATCGCGCGCCCATGGTCAAGCCCTGCTTTTGTCCCAGCCAATATGAATTTGTGTAAATACAGGGTCAGGGCGGATGTTAACGGGTTTTTTTTAGGGGCGCTTCTTCGCGACTTAGGACGGGGCGGAATTTTAAGCTCGACAACCGGGGTGCTTATGCTCTAGCACCTAAAGGATTATGCTATCCGCGCGCTAGCGCGGAGGCGCCTGTAACCGCATACGTTCCATGAGAAAAAAAATTATCAGTGCCAGAAAATTCATCAAGCCCTCTTTTCGTCAATTGGTTGAAAAAAAACGAGACGGTGGCGAATTTTCCGATGAAGAAGTCCGATACGTCGTCGATTCCATAATGGATCAGGAGTTGCCTGACTACCAGCAGGCTGCATTGGCTATGGCTGTTTATTTCCAGGGGATGTCCGCCCAGGAAACAGCCGTTTTTGCCGAGGAAATGATGCTGTCCGGGGAGGTGACCGACCTGACCAAAATCGCCCGGCCGAAAATAGACAAATATTCCACCGCCGGGGTCGGCGACAAGACAAGCTTCGTGCTGGGGCCTCTGGCCGCCGCTTCCGGCGTCGTGATGCCGACGATGAACGGTGTCGACGAAGAACACATCATCCGGAACCTCGACAAATTGTCCGCCATCCCGAAATTCAATCCCGAACTCGACCTCAAGGGGTTTGAAGCCCAGCTCAAAAAGGTCGGATGCACCTTTATCCGTCAGTTGGACGAAATAGCGCCGGTCGATACGATGCTGTACAAACTGCGTCTCGAAACCGGCGCCATCCCGAGCCTCCCTCTGATTACGGGCAGCGTGCTCAGCCGCAAGCTGGCGGCGGGCGCGGAAGGTCTCGTGGTGGATGTCAAATGGGGGAACGGATCCTTTATAAAGGATCTCGAACAGGCCAAGCAACTGGCACGCTCAATCACCCGCGTCGCGCGCTCCATGCGCCGCCGCTCCGTGGCGCTCGTCACGGATATGAACCAGCCGCTCGGCGATACGGTCGGGACCGGTCTTGAAATCAAGGAAGCCATCCAGCTGTTGAAAGGCGAGGGCCCCGAAGATCTCAAGGAACTCGTTCTGAAACTCGGCATGGAAGTCGTCCGGCTCGCCGGGGTCGCCGGCTCTACGCTGTCCGCCAAACAAACCGTCCAGCGCCACTTGGAAGACGGGTCCGCCTTCGAAAAATTCAAGGAAATGGTCAAGGCACAGGGGGGCGACACATCGTATATCGACAATCCCGACAAACTGCCGACCGCCAAACATGTCCGCAAGCTGCCGGCCCCGAAGCGCGGCTACGTGCACACGATCAACGCGGGCATGATTGCCGAGGGAGTTCAAAAGCTCGCCCTCAAGAAAAACGGCGCTTACGATCCGGCAGTCGGTATTTCGGAGATCAAAAAAGTCGGCACACAAGTGAAACAGGGTGAGCCCCTGATGATGATTCACTACAACGACGAAACCAAAATGGAAGAAGCGCTGGAGTTTTTCAAGACGGCGTATCGTCTGGCGCCCAAGCGCCCGACAACGCCCGAATTAATCGTCGAACGCGTCGCTTGATTTCTTATCGGGCTTTCGGGCGATCCAGAGGATCGGGGCGAGCTGTGCGCCGACGGAGTCGGGAGCGTGCTTCTCCATCGTCCAGCCGGCCGCCGTCGCAGCAGCCATCCGGCGGGCTACGGCTTCGGCTTCTTCAGGCCCGCCGGGATGCCCGCGATACGCGAGTACGCTGAGAAAACCTCCCGGCGGGAGGACCCGCGCGGCGGATGCCAGCGCCCGGGAGGTGCTTTTGGTCTCGGTGCGGATTTCGTGCCCGGCGCCGGGCAGGTAGCCCAGATTGAAAAAAACCGCGCGGATGGCGGCGGCTGGGCCTTCGGCCAGCTCCTGCAGAAGTGTCGCATGGTCGCCCTGCTGAAGTTCGCAACGCTCCAGAAGCCCGGCGCTTTGAAGGGCGGCCCGTGTGTTGTCGAGCGCGCGTGATTGAATGTCCATGGCGATTACTTTGCCGGACGGCCCCACGCATGCGGCTAGCTTGCGGGTGTCGTGGCCGTTGCCCGCTGTGGCGTCGACCACCCGATCCCCCGCTTGAATTTCCCGCTCGATATATTGATGAACGATTTCAGTCAGGCGCATGATTTTTGAACTCGGATGTTGCGGCCTTGCGAAACCGGTGGAGGTCCGCTTCGGGGTCGATCGGGGCTTTGTGGTCCAAGTGGGCGAGCAGTTGCTTGCTGAAATAGGGTGCTTGGGAGACGCCCTTGGAGCCGAGTCCGTTGAAAACATAGAGTCCGGGCTCGTCCGAATGCTCGCCAAGCAGCGGACGGGCGTCGGGGGTGCAGGGACGCAGGCCCGCTTGATGGGAGAGGAGGCGGAAGCGGGGATTCCCCACGCAACCCGCGCGCACGCCGTCGAGCAGCTCGTCGACCGCCCCGGAACTGGGGCTCGGGTCGAGGTCGTTCTCGTCATAGGTGGATCCGATCCGGTAAGTGCGGTTGCCGAGCGCAAGGATCCATTTGTGATGGTGGTGCAGGTCCGGGGTCAAATCGAGGTCTTCGGAGGCTACGATTATGGTTTCCCCTTTTGCCGGCGTAAGGGGGAGTTCGGGGAACCAGGGGTTTTGAAGGGCGGATGCTCCTTCGCAAAAGATGACACGCCCGGACGCGATATCTTTGTACTGCCAGTTGCCCCGCCGGGATTCCAGGACGGAGTAATCGAATCGTTCGTCCCGAAAAACGCCCTGTCGGGCAAATTCGTGGCGGAGGTGATTTAATACAGCGCACAAGTCCACGGCGATGGCCCCGTGAATCAGGAAACTGCCGTGTGTATCGTCGAACGGGCCTGAAGCGGCGCCCGGCGGGTCGAAGGCTTGCAGGTACCCGGCATAGCGGGGGTTTCGCATGCGGCGTTGGATCCGTTTGGCATCGTCCGGATTCAAGCAATAACGTCGCAGCCCGACCGAACGGTGAAAGCTTGCCCCAAAGTAGTTTCCGAGTTCTTCATAGAGCCGGCGGGCTTCCGGGAGCAGCGTGTCCAGTCGCCAACTTTTCGTCATCCAGCGCCCGGTTACGGGGTTGATGATCCCGACGGCGGCCTCGGTGGCCCCGGGTTGGGCGCTTGGCCCGATTAGTGTGACGGAGCGGCCCGAGCGCAGCAGGCGCCAAGTGAGCAGGCAGCCGGCCAGACCGGCGCCGACAACGAGATGATGCGGTTGTTTTGTGAGTGACATGGCAAGGAAAAGCTTGGCGGGAGGAGTCGTACCTTGCACAATGGCAATACCGGGGGGAAGGATCGAGCGAAATGATGTTGCAAACAATCCGGAGGTTTTTTGGGCGCCGTCGTCGGGCCCGGCTACGAGCGGGTCCGTCGGGGGCGGAGCGGGGACGCTTTGGCGAGATGCTGGCCGATGATTATTGCCGGAACGAACTCGGCTTTCGGGTGCTTGCGAGAAACTGGCGCTGCCGCCCTGATGAGCTGGATCTGGTTTGCCGGGATGGGGAGGTGCTCGTTTTTATTGAAGTGCGCGCGCGGGCGGAGAACGCCGCCGTGCCCGGTTATTTTTCCGTAACCCGGGACAAAAAGAAGACCTTGCGGCGGGCTTGCGGCAATTATCTGAAACAGTTGAAAAAACCGCCCGCCCACTTCCGTTTTGACATTATCGAGATCTCGGTGTCCAAAGAAGGAGCGGGCGTGGTCCGCCATTACGCCAACATCCCTCTCTTCAACAAACACTTTTCAGTGCAACGCCAGAACGCATGACGAACGAACCGGAATCTTCGCGACACCCCTTTCTTCAAGGACTCAGCAAACACCGGGGCGCGCCGCCGACCGTCGTGGTCATTTTCGGTGCTTCCGGAGATCTCACGGCCCGCAAACTGGCGCCCGCGATTTTCAACCTGGGCGTGGATAATCTATTGCCGGGCGAATTTCATTTGATCGGTTTCGGGCGCAAGCCGGTGGAGGACGAAGCTTTCCGTGAAATGTTGGACGAAGCCGTGGAAAACCACTCCCGCCGTCCGATGAACCGCGATATATGGGGGCGTCTCCGTCAGTGCGCCACCTACCAGTCGGGCGCTTACGATGACCCGGACGCGTTTGCCGAGCTGGCGAAAAAAATTGATGCGATTGAGAAAGAGCTGGGACGCGAGGTGCAGCGTGTCTTTTATCTCTCCACTCCGCCCGGCGTGTTTGCGCCGATCATTGAAAACCTCGGGCAGAGCGGGTTGGCCTCGGCGCATCCGCACGGCAATTTCTCATCCAAGGTGATTGTGGAAAAACCGTTCGGGCACGATTTGGAGTCGGCGCGGGACCTGAACGCCACGATTAACAACGTCTTTCGCGAGTCACAGATCTTTCGGATCGATCACTATCTGGGCAAAGAGACCGTGCAGGACCTGTTGGTGCAGCGATTTGCCAACTCCATTTTCGAGCCGATCTGGAACAGAGGGTATGTGGATTGCGTGCAGATCACCGTCGCGGAAAACCTCGGCGTCGGCAGCCGCGGCGGATA
Source organism: Opitutales bacterium (assembly GCA_046546295.1). Taxonomy (GTDB): domain Bacteria; phylum Verrucomicrobiota; class Verrucomicrobiia; order Opitutales; family Coraliomargaritaceae; genus JBKGYB01. Next base: position 6,526 of record JBKGYB010000049.1, read on the forward strand.
TTATGATGCCAGCGGGGCGCTGCGCGATATGGTCCAAAATCATACCATGCAGCTTGTGGCCCTCACTGCGATGGAGCCCCCCGTTTCGCTTGCTCCCGAGTCCATTCGGGATGAAAAAGTAAAAGTGCTCAAGGCGATCCAGCCCCTGCAATTGGAGGGCGAGCAGAGCGATGTTGTGCGCGGACGCTACACGCGCGGACTAGTGGACGGCGAGCCGGTCAATGGCTACCTCGAAGAGGCAGACATACCGCCGGACTCGACCACCGAGACCTATGCCGCCCTTCGGCTGTCAATCAACAACTGGCGCTGGAAGGGCGTGCCGTTCTATATTCGCTCCGGCAAACGCATGGCCCGGCGCGCGAGCGAGATTGCGATCCAGTTCAAACGACCACCCGGGATTCTTTTCTCCGAGGGCAACCAGTTTGATGTCGCCCCCAATACCATGGTGATCAGTATTCAGCCGGACGAGGGCGTGACGGTGGTCATGAATTCCAAGATTCCCGGACTCGAAACCCGAACTCAGCCGGTGAAGCTCCATTTCCGATATGCGACGACTTTTGGATCGAATACACCGGAAGCTTACGAGCGCCTCATTCTCGACGCCATGGTCGGGGACAGCACGCTTTTTATCCGCGGCGACGAAACGGAGGCGTCATGGGCCTTGATCACGCCCATACTCCGCTATTGGGAGGCTTGCGGTTCTCGCGGACTCGAAGAGTATGTGGCGGGCTCCTGGGGGCCGCAGGACGCCGAACGCATGCTCTGGAAGGAGGGACATGAATGGCGCCGTTCCGGCTGAATACACCGATTGGTGACAAATTTGCGCCACGAAACTCTTTAAACAAGTATGGCAAATTTAATTGATGCGCTTCCGGGGGTTGGGATGCCGGTCGGTGAAGTACTTGATCGGATCGCGACCATGTGGGCGGGCGGTGAATCCGGATCTCCCTCCGAGTTCAGGGCGTCGCAGATGAACGTGGTGCTCCATTTCGGGTTCCCCGTCTCAGCCGAAGACGCAAGGGCGCGCTTCAACGCGCTCTTGCGTTTCGCGCAACGCTATCCCAGTCGAATCATTGTCCTTTGCCCCAAGTCGCCGGGCGGAGGCGAGGCTATGGATGCGAAACTTTTCAGCCAGTGCTACATAGGCGAATCCCATCGCGAGATGTGCTGTTGCGAGGCGCTCCTGTTGAGCTTTAATCCCGACGATTGCGGGCACCTGGCGAATCAGGTCTCGGTGTGGCTGGAGCCGGACCTCCCCGTCTACCATTGGTTCAGCCAGGTTCCTCCGAAACGGATCAGGGCCTATTTCAACAACCTTTTGCCCGGTGTGCGACGGACGATTTACGACAGCAGCGTGGAAGGCGGGACGCTCGACGACCTCGAGTGGCCGGAGCCCGACCGCGTGCGCGACCTTGCCCAGGCCCGACTGCTTCCCGTGCGGCAGGCGCTCGGACAGTTTCTCAGCGCATATCCCCCCGGTCAACTTGTTGAAGGTCTCCGGGAGGTGACTGTGAGGCATGAGCAAGGCCTGACAGGGGAGGGGATGCGCCTGCTGGAGTGGGTGCGGGGGAGTCTGGAGGCCTGTGCGCGCAATGCGAAAACGGCGGCGTTTGAGACGGTCTTTGGGCGGGAGGAATTGCCCGAAGCGGCCGCTGCGACAAGCGGCGCGCCCCTTCAGCAAACGAAAAGCGGAACAAAAGGAAGCGCGCGGCAAGCGCAACCCGCCAACTTAAAGCGGAAGGAATCGGGTGAAGCGTCTGTTGCGAAGGCCCTTGAAATGGACTGGGAATATGAAGACGGCCGCTATTTCCACTGGCAAAAATTCAAGTGCGGCGAGGTGGGGGAAATTCGGGCTCATCTGGGTGCGGCGGAGGAAGTTATTCCGACGCGTACAAAAGCGCTTCCGCCGGAGCAGGAGCTGGCCGAGGCGCTGTTTTTCTGAAGTTTGATGCGATTTGCGCGCAACACATCCATCCTTTGGGGTGCAGCGGCCGGCTTGCTTTCGGCGCTCTTTTGGGTGCTCGCTTTGCCTCCTTTCACTTTTGCGGAGGCGGCCTACATCGCGTTTGTCCCTCTACTGCTGTGGCTCTATACACGACCCCGCGCAATCGAATGCCTAATCGTCGGGTTTCTCACGGGGTGGGCGAGCTGGTTCGTCATTCTGGTCTGGCTGCGGCATGTCACTTGGGGCGGGACCTTCGCCTTGAGCGCCGTGCTCGGGTTGATTTTCGTCTGCTGGCTTGTCGCCGCCCGTTGGGCCTTGCCCCGGCTGGAGGATCGGACGTTTATGGTTCGCGCGCTTGGCTTTGCTGGATTGGCGGGCGGGTGGGTGCTTCTGGAATGGCTGCGCGGATGGGTCTTGTGGGGCGGTTTTGCCTGGGCCCCCCTCGCCCTGAGCCAGTGGGAACGCCCCGTGACGCTGCAAGTGGCCGCATGGACAGGGGCTTTCGGGGTCTCCTTCCTTCTGGTCTTTTTTAACTGTTGCGTGGCGCAGACGTTGCGTCACCGGATAGCGACAAAAGCGCCGCGGATGTGGTACGCGTGGTTCAGTCCGGACCTGTATGCGGCCCTGGGTCTTCTGGCTGCGACCGTGGTGCTTTTTTTCCGCGTGCTGCCCGCGCCGAATCAGGCGGAACCCTTGTTCACGGCGGGAGTGGTGCAACCCTACATTCCCGCGCAGTTGAAATGGGATGAAGCGCGCGCCAGGAAGAACCTTGCGGTTCTGGAGCGCCAGACCCGCTTCGTGGGAGAGCTGGAGAACGATGTCATTCTCTGGCCGGAGACGGCGACGCCCTGGCCGATCATCGGGGAGCCGGCGATGCGGCGGAAGATCGAGGCATGGAGCGACGAGATCGGAAAGCCGATTTTAATGGGCAATCTAGCATTTGATCATAATACGGAGCGGTGGACGAACGGAGCCTTTTTAGTGGAGCCCGGATCGGGATTGAGCGAAGACGACTACAGCAAGCGGAATCTGGTGCCGTTCGGCGAGTATGTGCCCGCGCCCTTTGGATTTCTTCAGACGGTCATCCCGAGCATGGGGAACATGGAGGCCGGGCGGCGCCCGGATCTGATCCAGCTGCGGATTGAAGAAGCAGGATCGATCGCGGTGGGCCCCTTGATTTGTTACGAGGATGTTTTTCCTCGCCTGGCCCGCTCAACAGCGCGCGCCGGGGCGGACGTGCTGTTTGTCACGACCAATAACGCCTGGTATGGCGAGGAGGGCGGCGCCGAGCAACACGCGGCGCATTCCGTCCTACGGGCGGTGGAAAACCGCCGTCCGGTCATGCGTTGCGGCAACGGCGGTTGGAGCGGATGGATAGATGCCTACGGCAGTGTTCGTTCCGTGCTTCGCGACGAAAAAGGCAGCGTTTTTTTCCGTGGCGGCGGCAATTTTACGGTCTCCCGGTTTCCTTATTGGCGTGACCGACAAAGTTTTTACACCCGGCGCGGGGATTGGTTTGCGGGCGCAAGCGCCGGGCTGGCGGTCCTTGCCCTGCTTGTTCTGGTAAAACCGGTTGCCGTTACTCGGCATTGCTCAGGAAAGACGGTTAATCCTACAATCCGCAGATGAACCTAAAAAGATTAGTACAACCACTGATGAGCACAGATCCCGCCAAGCGGGACTGATTACCAAGGGGTTAGCGATTTTTACCGCTTCGCCTGTTCGGCGAATGTCCCAATATCCATAAGTCATTATTGATCAGTGTTCATCAGTGGTTCAACTGCGGAATGTAGGTTGAAGAAAAATATTGTAACCACTCAGCCCGATTACCGTCTGAGTCAAAAAGATCCCTGGAATTGCACCGCACCCCTCAAACTCCCCTCCTGGCTTGAGGAGGGGTGGCCTGCTTGCCAGGCCGGGGTG
>JBKGYB010000050.1:0-10391 GCA_046546295.1 Opitutales bacterium
CGGGTAGAGGCGGCGGTAGCGCCGCAGAAGCTCCGCATCCGAGACTTCACCCGCCACCGGCACGCGCACCAGAACGTGGAAGTGGTTCCCCATCACCGAGTGTGTAATGACCTCGACCCCCGAAAAATCAGCCACCTGCCAAATCATGCGACGCAGGACCTCCTTCTCACGATTCCCAAACAAAAACTCACCATTCACGGTGCGGGACATGCAATGGTAAGAGGCCTCACGGCCAGTGATTTTTAAGCGCCTCATTCTCATAAACTTTTTTTTAGGATTATTGGAACCAGTTTGATGGAACAAGGAACGCAACACAAGCACTATTTTGGGGACAGGGCTATTTTTATCCGGAACCAATATCCTGTTGAGGCTATGTTTTTAGTGAGTTTTAAATTTTAAACACGTAAAGCGGAGTAGGGACAGACCCATTTTATGTGTGAAAGAAAACCGGGTTTTGGTCTTCGGCGGGGCTTTACATTAACGCCTGAATTCTTTAAGCCGGTGTGTATGAATCATTTCTCCTTGTTTCTTTTGCTTGCCGCCGTCCTGCTCGGTGGTTGCCAGACCGCTCCTCCGACTCGGGCAACTTCGCCGGAAAACGAATCGGAGCGCTCCGCTTCGCAATCCCCGGAAATTCAGGTCGAGGATCAAATGGAATCGCCTTCGGACGAAGACGATTCTTCAACAGTGGTCTATCACACCGGGCGGATTCGGGTAACGAAATCCGTCACGGAGGAAACGTCGGTGGGGGGTATATTTGAGTACCGCATTACCATCGAGGCGCTGGATGATGTTGACCAAGTGCGTCTCACGGAACGTTTGCCGGATACCGTGAGCTTTGAGTCCGCGGAACCGAACCCTTCGACCCCGGACGAAGCGATCGAGTGGGTCTTTGCTTCGATGAAAAAGGGGGACAGGGAAATGATCGATGTGCGTGTGCAGCCACTTGAGGAAGGGGACCATACGATCGCTTCCAAGGTGGCGGTCATCAACAGTTTTGAGATGGAATTTTTCGCGGGCCAACCGCAGTTGAATGTGGTGAAAGAAGGGCCTGATTCGGTTGAGTTGGGCGAAGAAGTCACTTGGTCCGCAACCGTAACCAACACCGGCTCGGCAAAAGCCACGGGGGTGGTTGTGGAAGATTCGCTGCCGGACGCATTTACCGCGACATCGAGTCTCCGGCATGAAATCGGCGTTCTTGAACCGGAGGAAAGCGAAACCGTGGAATACAGCGCAACGGCTGATGAGCAGGGAGAATTCCGCAACCGTGCGGTCGCCACCTATGAGGGAAGCGGCCCGGATGGGGCCGGCGGTTCGGGAACAAGCGAAGCGGCGGAGGCTCCCATTGCCGTGGTTCAATCCGGTATTCAGATCGATAAATCCGGTCCGGAGGAAGCCTATGTTTTTAAACCGGAGGTTTTTAAAATCACGGTTAAAAACACGGGTGACACGGATCTGGAAGATGTACATATCACGGATCTTTTGCCGGAGGATGCTTCGGTTACGGACAACGATGGGGGACGCGTCACCGGCAACGCGATCGGCTGGATGATTCCGAAACTTCCGGCCGGTGCGCAACAGACGCTGAAAACCGAGATTGCCGCGACACAAAAGGGTGCTTCAACCAACACCGCGAAGGTCGAGACGGCGAACGGACTTAAAGCAAAGGATTCCGTCGAGACCGACTGGCTTGCTGTACCGGGCGTTACCGTCTCCATTACGGACACTAAGGATCCGATTCGCGAGCGGGAAGAAACAACTTACAGGATCGCTGTCCGGAACCAAGGCGAGTTTGAACCGGTAACGGGCGTCATAACCGTCCGATTCAATGATGCCATCAAGCCCACGGAAGTCACCGATGCGGCCGGCGGACAAATTGAAGGACGAAAAGTAACCTTCCCCGAAACCACGTTGGAGCCCGGCAAGGATATTGATCTCATTATTACCGCAGAAGGACGGGAAACCGGCCACGGACGTGCCATCCTTGAATTCAAGGCGGATTTTCTTGTGGATCCGATCATCAGCCAGGAAACCACGAACGTCTATTAACGCCACTGCCCGAATGGCTTGGTCCTTTGCTTCGGGCTGCGGGTTCTTTTGAGTCCGCAGCCCGAAAAAAAAGCACCGGTAGTCTTCCATGCTTGCCCTGAAGGGCCGTACTCTTTTGGTCTTCTCAATTAACCTAAAAAAACAATGAATGCCGCAACCTCGGAAATCGGACTGATCGGCCTTGCCGTGATGGGTCAAAACCTGGCCCTGAACATAGCTGATCATGGCTTTAAAATATCGGTTTTCAACCGAACGACGCAAAAAACGAAGGATTTCGTCACGCAATTTCCGGATACACCGGGTGGCTTGGTGGGTTGTGAAACTTTGGAAGACTTCGTCCGGTCGCTCAAGCGTCCCCGCAAGGTGATTATTCTGGTGCAGGCGGGCAATGCGACGGACAAGGTCATCGAAGGATTGCTTGAGCTCTTGGAAGAGGGTGACATTATAATCGACGGAGGCAATGCGAAGTGGACGGATACAATCCGAAGGGAGCGAGAACTCACTGAGCGGGGTCTTCGTTTCATTGGATCCGGAGTCTCGGGGGGCGAAGAAGGCGCCCGTTTCGGTCCCTCACTCATGCCGGGTGGCACTCGGGAAGCATGGCAATATTTGGAGCCCATCTGGACGGCGATAGCGGCCAAGGTGGATCCGGAATCCGGCAAACCGCTTGAAGGCGCGGAACCGGGAAAACCGGTGGCAGGGGGATTCAGTTGCACGGCGTACATTGGGCCGGATGGAGCCGGGCATTATGTGAAAATGGTGCACAATGGCATCGAATACGGTGACATGCAGATGATCTGTGAAGCCTATGATTTGATGCAAAAAGTCCTTGGCCTGAAGCCGGAGGAAATGGGTGAAATCTTTGAAAAATGGAACCGGGGCCCCCTTGATTCCTTTCTTATCGAGATCACGGCCGACATTCTCAAGCAGGCGGATCCTGTTACCGATAAGCCCTTTGTCGACGTGGTCCTTGATACGGCGGGCCAGAAGGGAACCGGCCGTTGGACCTCGGTAAACGCCCTCGACATGGGCACGCCCGCCCCGACGATCGCGGAAGCGGTATTTGCGCGTTGTCTGAGCGCGGTAAAAGAGGAACGGACCGCTGCATCCGAAATTCTCACGGGGCCGGACAAGAGTTTTTCGAAAGATAAAGAAGCGATCGTCCAGGCGATTCACGACGCGCTTTATTGTTCAAAGATCTGTTCCTATGCGCAGGGGTTCCAGCTGATGCGATATGCTGAGGAGGAATATGGCTGGGACCTCAATTTTGGGGAAATCGCGCAAATCTGGCGCGGCGGCTGCATCATACGAGCGGCCTTTCTCCAGAAAATAACGGAAGCATACGAGCGCGACCCGAAGCTGGCGAACCTGTTGTTGGATCCTTATTTCAAGGGCACCATAGACGAGGCGCAGGCGAATTGGCGGCGTGTGGTTGGTCTGGCTGCGGAGCACGGGGTCTCGATTCCCACCTTTTCATCGGCCTTAAGTTACTACGACGGCTACCGCACGGCCCGGCTGCCTCAAAATCTGCTTCAAGCCCAACGCGACTACTTCGGGGCTCATACTTACGAGCGCGTGGACAAGGCGCGCGGTGAATTTTACCATTTGGACTGGCCGAAGCCCGAGCGGCCTGAAAGCAAAGCCTAGTGTCCTGTCGGTCTTAGCCCTGTAGGGACTGCCTCCTGAGTCGTTGCTATCGCTTACAAAAGAGCGCGGGCTTTATTTATCGGAGACAGGGCGTCTCGACCTGAGCAAAGTCGAAGTGCACAGCGTATGCTTCCCGAGAGCTTATCCACCGCTTGTAGCCACCGCACAAGGGCGGGACGCCCTTGCTCCGTAACAGAGCGCTGTGCGGCGTTCGCCGCACTTTCGGAGACAGGGCGTCCCGCCCTGTGGCGTATGCTTCCCGAGAGCTTATCCACCGCTCGTAGCCACCGCACAAGGGCGGGACGCCCTTGCTCCGTAACAGAGCGCTGTACGGCGTTCGGCTCTTTGCTTACGATAGCGGGCGACAAGTAGGCGGAAATGCGTGCCGCATGTAAAATCCGTCAACCGTTCTCGTCGCCCGCTATCCTCGGCCGTTGACCGGTTTTCCGCCGACTCAAGACTCCCCCGAAAATCCGAAGATGGTGTCACGCAAACTTCACAGAGGTAAGGTGTCCTGAGGCTTCGTCAGGTAACGGGTTTGCCGAGGTAGGCGATCAACCACATTTCCTTCCACAAGCGGTAACGTCCTTCCGGGGAAATTTTTCCCTCTTCCTCGCGATGCTGGTGGGCAACGAGGAACCCGGTATCAAGGTTCAGGCGTTCGAGAACAAGTTGTTGCCGGTTGATTTCCGTCAAGGGGTCTTGTTCGCATGGAACAGGCGTGATGTCGCTTTTTTTGACACGCTTTGCGTGTAGCCGCAGGAGTCTTTTGAGCGAGCCGATCAACGGCTTCCGACAGAGCTGCCATCCTTCCGGATAATAGCCGCCAAAAGGCAGGAAAAAATTATCGGTAATGATCCGCCGCTCCTCTTCGCCATAAGTTGTAATGGCGTAACAGGCGGTTGCCCCACCCTTTTTTTTGGGTATGAACAGGATTTGTATGCGAGTCAACCGGTCCTTGCTCTCATAAATGGAAGCGCGCAGGGCCATTTCCTCAAAGAGCGTTGCTTTCAGGGCCTTCAGGCGGGTATAGCCTTGTTTGCGCAACCAATCCCGAAGCTTGATCAACCTATCATCCGCCGGCCATTCATCCCCTTCATTATTTTCTTCAAAATTGGGAAAAAGGGGAAGGTCGCTGTAGCTGATCGCCTTAATGGCAATCCAGTTGTAACCGGTCTCAAGCAAAAACCATAGCGCAAGCCCGGTTAAGAAGTGCACCCAATCCGGGCGATAGGAGAGCTCGAAATATTTAATGAAAAACGCAAAAAGGCCTGCAAAGAGAAACCAGCGCACCCACCGCCCCAAAAGGACAAAAACCGGCATGCCCGTACGCGACCCTAGAATTGGGAGCAGGACGGCGAACAGAGCGCCTGTCAGGAGAGCCCATTCGATGGGGGTTACTGTATTTTCAAACATAGCAGCAGCAAAATGAACGGAATTCATTGAGGTCTTGCCCGTTCAGTCTCTGAAATTGACCGACGGTTCCAAGGAGATTTAAAGCGGGGCCTCAATTCAGGCGCAAGGGCATGACCACGCAGAGGAAATTATCCAGCGTCTTAAAGAGGCCCGGACTGAGTTCATCCTTAAATTCAAAGAACACCTCATCCTTTGTGAGCGCGCGAAGAGGCTCCATGAGAAAATATGGATTGAAAGCAACCTGAACCTCCGGCCCATCGTAGGCAATCGCCATGGATTCATGGGACTCGCCGAATTCGGCGCTTGATCCGGATATTTCGAGAAGATTCTTGCTGAGCTTCAGTTTGACCGAACTGCTTTTCTCGGTGGTGACAAGCGCGGCCCGGTGCACACATTCAAGCATCAGTTCGCGCTCAATTTTAACACGGTGCTCGGTCTCCTTGGGAATGACCTGCCGATAATTCGGATAATTGCCCTCGACTATTTTCGAGACCAGGTAGAGGTGGTCGACCAAACCGGAGTCCTCGGAATCCTTTATCCCGATTTCCAGGGCGACCTGGCGGTCGTTGAAAGCGACTTTTACCTCTTGGCCCTTGCCCATGAGACGTTCCAGTTCGCTCACGGTTTTTGCGGGCAGGATGAGACTCCCGGCGTTTCCCTCACTGACTTTCGTATCCAGAGCGGTGAGCGCCAAACGCCGGCCATCCGTGGCGACAAGCGTCAGTTTGTCTTCGGCAAAGCTAAAATACACCCCATTGAGGATATGGCGGTTTTCATCCGTTGATTGTGCGTAGGATACGCTTTTCAGCATCCTGACAAGTTCCATCTGGGGTAATTCGTAGACATGCTGGTTTTCGAAATCGGGCAGCGGGGGGAAGTCCTCTGAATCGATGCCCATAATCTTGAACTGGGATCCGCCGGAAGTGATCTTTGCTTGATTGTCCTCCCCTCCGGTTTCGACGAAAATTTCCTTCTGTGGCAGCTCTCGCACGATGGTAGATAGTTTACGAACGGGCAGCGTAAAGCTGCCGGGCTCGGTAATCTCCGCTTTAATGCGGCACTGGATGCCCAGCTCCAAATTTGTCGTGGTCAGGGCGATATGGTCACTGCCGGCCTCGATCAGGACATTATTGAGAATGGGCATGTTGGAGCGAGTGGCCACAACGTGAAGGACTTGTTGGAGGCCATTGCTAAAGTGATCCTGGTTGATCTTGAACTTCATAGTACGTTTGTCGCTTTTTTGGTCGGAGGTGGCAATGCTTATTAAGGACTATATTTTTTATTTAAATAAACAGCAGTAACAGTAAGGGGTGTGAAAAGGTAGAAAAAGCAAACAACCTGTTGTAATCAAGTCATTTAGGTGGATAAATCGATGTTGAAAACATTGTTAACGGAGCGGATGGGAGGTGAAAAGCGGGGATAAGTTTTTCCCGGTTCACAGTGGATTCACGGATATTTTCACTCTATTCACCGTTTATCGACATTCCGCGCTTGAGACGCTTTTTCGCGCGGTACAGGCGGTATAGATAACGGGTTGGTCCATATGCTATATAGCCGAGGAAAATCAGGGCAAAAGCGAGGTATTGGAAGATAAAGACCAAGCAGAGGGCCAAAATGAGGAGGATAAAGGATCGGAACTTCGTGCTTGTGTGCCAATCGATGTCTTTAAAGCTGGGGTACGGGATATTGCTGACCATGAGGCCGGCTATGGCGAGCATGAGCGGGGGCATGAACAGGGCGAATCCGGGAATGTCGAAGCTATTGATGACGAGTACGAGGGAGGCGATCATGCCGGCGGCGGCGGGTACGGGCAGGCCCAGAAAATCCTTTGTCCCGCGAAGCCGTTCCGCAGTCGGCAACATCGGATGGGTCATCACATTAAAGCGCGCGAGCCGGACGGTGGCGCAGAGCAGGTAGACAAAACCGATGAGCCACCCCAGCTGAAAGAACAAGGGATTTTGACCATTCGGCGAGAGGATGAGGAAGATCATCATGAGTGCGGGCGCGATCCCGAAGGAAACGGTATCGGCAATGGAGTCGAACTCCTTGCCGAACAGGGACTCACGTCCGCCCAGCCGCGCCAGACGTCCGTCAAGAGCGTCGCAAACCACGGCCAGCAGGATGAACCAGACAGCTTCCGTAAAATACTGTGAAACAGCTTCCGGCTCTCCTCTGGCATAATTGGCCTGTATACAGCGCAGCATGGCCAGGAAGCCAAAGAAGAGATTTCCGGCCGTGAAACTATTGGGCAGCAGATAAATCCGGCTTGCTTCTTCTGAATCAGAATATTGGTGCCGGTTGGCTGGATCGGGAGCGGACATGGAAGAATGCGGTCTACTCCGAGTCCTCTTCTTTCTGCCGGAGGGATTCAAGGTATTTCCAGAATGAGTCGTATTGTTCGACCATAAATTCTTCAGTCACCGGCAGTTTGAAGCGGAAAATAAAATCGGAGAGGGTTTTTTTATGGAGGATATAATGGGCGTAGAGCGCATCGCCCTGTTGTTCAAAATAAATCCGGAATTTTCCCGCGCGCACGCGATAGTAGATTTTACCGTTACGGTGAAAACGCCCGAGCTCATCGTCCGGATTATCGAGTTGCTCCTGTTTGAGGGTGCTGACCACCTCCACGAGCAGCATTTGGGAACGCGTATCGAGCTTGTTCAGCTCGTGCATGCTTTGTTCGCTGAAATTGACTTGAAACATAATCGATGATCCCGAGTGTATGGCATCCGACAGGCAAGCCTGGCAGCTTGTCGGACTTAGCCGGTGGGTTAAGCCCGACAAGCTGCTAACGGAGGAAATAGCATGACAAGAGGGTAAAAAAGGGTGAGAAAATTCGTAAACGCGGATTTAAAGGCGATTTTCGGTTTAAATCGAGTCCAAATTTGCCCGAACACCTGGTTTTTCTTCATAAATCCTCCTGCTTTTGTGATGCTATTTTCTCTTACAAGGGTCTGTCGGCAAAGGCCGGCGGACCCCAGGGCTGATTGCGAATGGAGCAACCGAAGAACGCGACCTTCCGGAGACTGTGAAATTTGACGGGGAAAAGTTTGCCTGGCATGGTAGGGACGGGCGGCTTTGAAGCCGAATTCGACAGCTTGTAATTCTGGAACGATTGAAAGGGTTAGGGCAATTCAAAACAATGAAAACAACACCTGAAAAACGAGCCATCCTGCTTGTTTTTGACAACAACAACCGGCTATTGATCCGTCGAAGTCGGACGGGCGAAGCGGAGCTACCACGGAAAAGCAAGTCGGAATACGCTGGCTTCGGCCCTGTCCATTTTCTTACCGAGGGGTGGATCTTCGATGAACCGAGAGAGATTTACTGCACCGTACAAGAGGAGGAACCAGGGGCGGAAGAAGATTTCCTCAGTCTTGATGCCTTGGAGAGGGAGGTGAAAAGCGGGCGTCTCAAATATGCACCGGAATTGAAAGCCGTGCTGCAAGCGATTCAACCGGAACTTGTCCGGCTACCCTATCTTGACCTCAAAGAAAACGAGTACATTTATCGCTTCCGGACGGCACGCGAGCGGAACCGGAAGGTTTATATCGATGAGCGATCGGGTTCGCTTTACCAGAGCGCATTGTGCGAGGCCATCAAGGCGGCCCGCCGGACAAAAGAAAAGACACCGGGAGAACCGGTGGAACTGGATTTTGGAGCGGTTAAATATGTTATTCCCAGTCATTTCGGATTTTGTCTCGGGGTGCAAAACGCGATTGAACGAGCCTATGAAACGATTGCGGCCCACCCCGAACGGCGGGTCTACATGCTGAGCGAACTTATTCACAACCCATTTGTGAATAACGACCTGCGGGCTCGTGGCCTGCGCTATCTTCAGACGGACAAGGGGAAACCGCTGCGTTCGAACGGGGAATTAGCCGGGGGTCCGGACGATCCGGAAGCCTTGTGGAATCAGCTGAAGGAAGAGGATATTGTCATAATCCCCGCTTTCGGGGCGACAAATGAAGACAAATTACGGTTGATCCGGCGCGGCTTGTCGATACGCCAAAACGACGCGACCTGCATGCTGGTGGAAAAAGTGTGGAAAGCCGCGCGGCGGTATGCGGAAGCAGGGTTCACCGTGCTCATCCATGGGAAATCCGAGCACGAAGAGACAAAAGCGACGTTTTCCAACAGCTCCCGTCACGGACCGGCGCTGATGTTGCGAAATATGGAACATGCGCAAGCCTTGGCAAAAGCGCTGCGAGCGGAAGGACCCGAAAAGCGCCGGTTATTTGAAGCCTCATTCGGAGGTTTGGCTTCGGAAGGGTTAGATCCGGAGCGCGATCTGGAAAAACTCGCGGTGGTGAATCAGACCACGCTACTCCGCAACGAAACCATCCGGATCATTGACTATTTACGAGAAGTGTTGGCGGAAAAATATGGAGAAGCGGGCGTGGAAGAGCACCTCTGGACGGAAGGAAAGGGAGACACTCTTTGCTATGCCACGCAGGTGAACCAGGACGCTTTGAACAAAGCGGCGGCGGAACCTGTGGACGCGGCGCTTGTGGTGGGAGGAAAGAACAGCTCGAACACCTACCAGCTCTACCGCGTCTGTTCCGACCGGTTTGGTGAGAACGCGCATTACATTCAATCGGAAGCCAACATCCTATCGCTTGAACGTGTCCGCCACTACATTTTTCCCGTCAATAACGGGCAGCCGATTGCAGAATCCCTGGTTGAGCGGCCTTTCCTGGACCCGAATACAGGCCCGAAACGGATTCTCTTGACCGGTGGCGCGTCCTGTCCGGACGGCATCATACAGCAAGTGATCCAGCGGATAAACGGATTTTTCCCGCGGGAAAAGCTCCGGTCGACGGAAGAAATCCTGAAGACATTCGAGCGCAGGAGTTGATGATTTCCGTGATCGTGGTAGTTTCGCTAATATGTTGATTGGTCTTACAGAAACGGAGGGAGGAGCCGGCCCCAGTGTTCGATTTAGCGCCGGTACAATTGTGAGGCACAAGAGATACGGTTACCGGGGCGTCATTGTTTCCGTCGATCCATGCTGCAAGGCCTGCGACAAATGGTATTATGCGAACAAGACCCAGCCCGACCGGGATCAGCCCTGGTATCATGTTCTGGTGCATGATAGCGGGGGGTTGAGCACCTATGTGGCTCAAACGAACCTTGAGGAGGAAAAGAGCGGGGAACCGGTAAATCACCCCCGGATCGCGTGTTATTTTTCCGAATTCCGGAACGGGGCATACTGTGTACGCGGGAGCGAACAGGACTAGCCGGCAGCCCGTCGGACTTGGGCGATCGGCTTCCGTGCC
>JBKGYB010000051.1:0-10297 GCA_046546295.1 Opitutales bacterium
TCTTCCAAGCCTTCAACCGTACTGTAATCGGTAATCTGCTCACGTCCGTAAATGAAACGGAAGTCACCGTCAAAGAAGCGGGTAAACCGGTCCAATTGCTCCTTTTTGTCACTGGAGACCTCATGGTCTTCGGCCATGAGGAAAATGATATTAAAGGACGGCTTGTCATCCCCTTTGTCCCGATAAAGCTTGTCGGTCAGTCGGCGGAAATAGGATCGGACATAGCGGCTTTCGATACGCCGGAGCGGTTCATGTCCGGGGTGCTTCTCTTCCCATTCCAAGTCGATGCCGAGTTCCCTTGCCTTATGTTCTAAGCCCCCATGGCGGAAGACTTTCGGCGGCAAACCCTGTGCTTTTCGTTTCTTGTTCAGCTTTTCCAGTTCTTTTTCCACACGCTTCCGGTATTTCTGCCCTTTTTCCTCGCGCTCTTTCTTATAGGCTTCCAACTGCTTTTGATAACCGCTGCTGTTTTTCTCCCGCTCCCAGGCTTTTCTTTGCTGCTCCGACAAAGGGGCACGAACGCGCTCAAAACTATTGAAGTCATGTGTCAGCATAAAAATGGCGTCCGCATTCTGCTGTAAGGCATAATGGGCAATATGCCTGTCCTGGTTCCAGTTCTCATGCTGGATACCTTTGCCAACATCCCGGATAGTTTCCGTAATATTTTCATCTTCAAGTATATTAAGTTCCGCTTTGGAAGCATCCCCTTGCAGGCCGATTTCGTCCGCATCCGAGTTGATGGGTTGTATCCAGTTCTCAAGTTCCCCGGTAACTTTCTGACCGGCGGACACGAGCTTCGGTTTGAACATTTTTACGTTTTTGTCGTTAAACAGGATGACATTAAAGAGCGTGCCTGTTGAGAGTTTTCCCACCATGTCCGTTATTTCCTTTTTGATCGCGTCATAACTGAACAACCCGCCTTTTTCGTCGACGACCATCTCGGGCCCTGCGTTGATGAGAAAGAGGATGCGTTCGGCTTGGGTCTTGAGTCCGAATACATTGACGTCGGACATGCCGAGGTCCACCCCGCGGGCGTCGCTGCCGCCGAGCAGGGAACTGCCCTGAAGCCCGCCCTCCAATCCAGTGCTGACCGTAAAGGAATCCTGCATTTCCGGGAGGTCGAGATTGACGTCGGATATCGCGATATTACCAATGTCCTGCATTTGAAGTTGTTGCAGGGGCTGGTCCTGAGAGGCGGTCTGCGGTTCGATTTCCACCTCCCTTTCAGGGGGCGGTTCGGTTTCCTCGATTTCGGGGGGTTCGTCAAACTCCGCCTCATCGGGAATTATATATTCGTAGATGGTCAGACCACCGAGGAGCAGGAGCAAGAGCACGTGAAACGCCCCGCTGGCAAGCAGAACGCCGAACAGCTTGTTGTCGAGCTTTCGTTTGGGTTTTGATGACAGAACCATGTTCAATAGACTCCCTTTAATTAACCTCCGTAAGAAGCGAATGACACCTTGCTGATGTCGGCTTTGGAGCAGGCATTCAATACGTCCACGGATTTTTGGTGCGGGGAATCCGGATCGGCTTGGATCTTGATGACCGTATCGATCCCGGAACGCTCCGAGGAAAGCCGCAAGCGTGTCAGTGTTTTAGTAAGCTGGGGCATCTCCCGGCTGTCGGGCGGATCGACCCGTGCGCCGTCCAGAAGGATCATGCCGTTGGGAAAGATCTCAACGATATGCCTGCTGGGCAATTCAACATCTTCTGCGGGCGGCGTGTCACTGGGTAATTTGATGCCTATATCCGCTTCTTGCTCCAGCGGGAGGAACATGAAGTAAATCAGCAACAGAAAGACCACGTCGATCATCGGCGTGACATCGACCTTGTCTTCGGATTCGAGGACTGTATTGATGGCCACGGATTACTCTTGGTTTGCAGCTATAATTAAGTCAAAAATGCCAGCTTCGGCGCAGGCTCTCATGACATGGTTTACATGACGGTGGGGCGTTCCCTCGTCCGCACGGAGATAAACGCGGAGGCTGGGTCGGTCCGCGTGGGCAGCTTCAATAGCTTGGGGCAGCGCATCCACATCAATCGGATCAGCGCCGAAATACGTTTCACCATCCTCCTGAACCGAAATGTACTGACGTTCACCGGGATCTTCGGGGACGGTGGCTTGCTCCGCTTTCGGTAGCTCAAGCTCGATCAATTCCGCGCTGATGAAACTGATCAATATCATAAAGAAAGCGATCAGGAGAAAAATGACGTCGATCATAGGAGTGAGTTCAAACTCCGGATTCGACGCTTCTGGACTCCATAATTTCATAGTGCCTTTTAAATTCGTATAGCGCTTGGTTTATCGGGCTTTGGCTGCGTTGGTCAGGGTGTGCTGCAGGTCGCCGACGATCCGTGCGACGCGCGAAGTGATTTTGCCGTATTTGTTCTTAAAGAAGAAGAAGAAAAACATTGTTGGAATCCCGATAATCATACCGGTAGCGGTTGTAATAAGGGCTTCTGATATATTACCCGCCAATGCCTGCGCGCTGCCGGCTCCTTCCGCTTGAATGACGTTGAAAGCTTTGACCATGCCGCTAACCGTACCAAGAAGCCCAAGCATGGGCGAGAGCGAACCAACCACGGAAAGAAAATTGATGTAAACGAAAGGTCCGGAAAGTTCTTCCGAAGAGGCTTCTTCCATGGCTTCCTTCACGCTTTCGGCATCGTAATTCTGCATGTTCGCCCGGTTGAGACCCGCGCTTACAATGTTTGTAAGGGGCGCCGGATGTTCCTCGCAAATGGAACGGGCTTTCTCGATATCGCGTTGCTGCAGGGCCTGATCAATCTCCGGAGTGACCTCAGGTTTGAGAATCGGCTCTGCCTTGATAGCCATGAAATTATAGACAATCAGCCCGAATCCGGCGATGGAAAAGAGCAGCAGCGGATACATGGCCCATCCGCCATCTTGAAAGGTGCCGAGAAGCGTTTGGGATTGCCCGCCTGCTTCCTCACCTTCAGCGGCTGCTTCCTCACCTTCAGCGGCTGCTTCCTCATCTTCAGCGGCTGCTTCCACTTCCTCGGTTTCAGTTTCAGGCGCTTCGTCCGCCTGTGCGTTAAGGGATTGGGTAAAGATCCATTGCGACGCAAGGGCTAATGCCAGGATGGCAATGAATGTAGGGATGAGACGGAACGTATGTATTTTCATAAGGATACTTGGATCGGATTAAATCAATTCGAGGCTATTTGTTTGTCTAGTTATTCTCAGTATTATCAGCGGTGTCCGCTACATCGGCAAGCTCTGTTTCGGCCTTTTCGGCCCAAGGCGAATCCGGATAAAGGACGGTGGCCTCCTTCCAGACATTCTTTGCCGCATTCCTGTTATTAAGCTGCCGGTAGCAGTCCCCTATAAAGTAAAGCATTTCCGGCACCCAAGCCGATGCGGTGTGTGCGCGGACAAAGCCCCGCGTCATATTATCCAGGGCGTCCCGGTATTGTTCCTTCTTGTAATAAAAAGTTCCCTGCAGAAGCTTATAAAGTGAGAAATAGCGCTGGTTGGGGTCCGGCGGCTCAATGCTTTCAAAGATGGATTGCGCTTCATCCGAACGCTCATCCAGGATCAGGCTATAGGCAAGCCACATGCGGACAAACGGCTTCATGCTGTCGGGGGACGCTTCTTCGATCACCCGGTACAGGGGAATCACTTTATCGAATTGTTCCTCGCCCCGCAATTTATGCGCCGCATCAAGAATGGATTGAATATTGCGGCGGTATTTTCCGGTAACCGGGATATCACCTGCGAGGCCGGCGGCCTTTTCAGAGTCGCCGTCCTCCAGCAGTTTGTTCACGAGTACGATGGCGATGGCACTGTACTCGGGATCAATTTCTTCCAGCGGAATGCGCTCGATCAAGTCCAATGCTTCATCCTTTTCATCCGCTCTGATCAGGGTTTTAAGAAGTTCTTGGATCGTCTCGTGCAGATCCTTGAAACCTTCCGGCAGTTTAATGAATTTAATGAGCGGGTAGACTTTGGGCCGGAGCATGGAAAGCGCTTCGCCGTATTCTTCATCCTCAATCAAATCTTCGACCTCGGACATAATGCCCAGATCGAGTTCGAGCCGGCCAGCCATGGATTCACTGACGGACATCGATATTTCGCCCTCATCCTCGCCGATGCTTGCCATCACCTTGCCGTCTTCAAAATCGACAAATTCCAAGGTCTGGCTGCTGCCATCCCTTTTCTGAACGATTTCAACCGGTTTGTCGGCATGCTTCTCCCAATGCGGATTTTCCGCTGCGAGGGAGGTCGAGGATCCGGCGCACAGGACAACCAGAAGAGCGAGCAACCCCCAAGAGGAATGCGGGCTTGCGGCGGGCAGGAACCGTGGTTGTTGGAAAGTAATCATGAGCGAAGTTCCCTGAGCTTGTCTCGCATGGCGTTTCGAACGTCTTCTGGGGCCGAATCCCCAATTTCATCCATGCCTTCTTGCAGTGTGTTGATGGCATCCTCTTTTTCTCCCATTTCCATCAGAGCCTCGGCGTCAGCCAGATAGGCTCGCGCGCCCCACTCGCCCAAATGAAGATATGAGATAAAAGTGCGTTCAAAAAAGCCATGCGCTTTATCGTAGGCGCCGTCTTCCATGTGCGACAGCCCTATCTGGTATAGAGCCCGAGCGTGCGGCTTGCCGCGCCAGTCTGAGTTGCGGAGCACATATTCGTATTTTTCCCTTGCTTTATCGGTCTGTCCAAGCTCGGTGAAGAGCTCGCCCTGACGAAGCAATACATTCGGCAGCTTGGATGACTGGGGAAACTCCTCAAAAATCGTTTCGAGATACGCGATGGCTTCTTCCTTGTTGCCGCGATCCGCCGCGACGTTGGCAAGGCGCATATTAGCGACAATAGCCGCATCATCCTCAGGATACTTTTCCAAAAGCATTTCCCACGCCTTGATCGCGAAGTCCCTGCGTTCCCCCTTTGTATAATCCGCCACATAGAGAATGAGGCGTGGCGTACAGATAGCGAGAAAATCCTCGTCATACGGCTCCGAAGGCGCTTTCTCAATGTCGAGCCGATACAGCCCCATCAGCATGCGGGCTTCTCCAATCCGGCTTTCTTCAGCACGGAATTCCGCAAGCATGCGCTCAAAATACGCTTCCGCTGTTTCTTCCGGAAAAGCTTCGTATTCATCGATATAAGGCTCGAAGAGTTCGTTGATGGGGGAGAGGTCGTTTACGAGTTGTTCCCCGAATTCCGGGTGATTGCGCATGCGGTTGTAAAGCGATTGATCGAGATTTTCGCTCTCGTAAAAATGTTCAAACAGGAAGCCCCGGTCGGTGACAATCTTTTCACGGAATTCGGCGTCTTCTTTCAGTCGCTCGATAAATTCGACCGTCCTGTCCAAGGTCTTTTTGTTTTCACCATAAGCTTCCGCGTAATCTTCGACAATGGTATCGATGGCCATGCTGTCGGGATCGCCCGCGTATCCTTCGATCAATTCACGATAGAGCGCAAGCATCTTGTTCGGCTGCCTCAGCGACTCGTAGGCACGGCCGAGCTGGTGGCTGGCTTCGACCAGGCGCCCTCTTTTTCCGAAGCGTTCGATATACTCCTCGAAATGGGAAGCCATTTTCTCATATTCCTCCAAGGTCTCGTAAATGCCTCCGACCCGCATGGCAACCATATCGTAGAGGGTCTGGCTTCCCGTTAACCGCTCCGCTTCTTTGTAATTTTCCAGAGCGTCTTGCAGGAGCCCCTCGTTCTTATCGACTTCGCCAAGGTAAAAATAGGCTTGATCGAGCGCATTGGATGATGGGTATTCCTCAAGAAACTGGTTCAGGATTGCCCGTGCTTCTTCGAGCCTTTGCTCATAAAGAAGGACCGTTCCCTTTCGAAGCAAGGCAGGTTCCTGATACCGGCTGTTCGGGAAATTTTCCCGCAATGTATCCAAGGATTCAATCGCGCCCTCCGCTTCGTCCAGTTGCATCTCGGCAATTGCCCGCCAATAATAGAGCCCGTCCTCGAACGCAGGTTCCTTGTGAATGTCCATCCATCTGTCCGTGCGTTCGAGCATCGTCTCGTACGCCTCCTTTTTCGACATGAAATTGCCCCATTGGGCCAGAAGCGGGCCGGTCGCAGGTTCGTTCGGTCGGTCGTCGAGGAAGTCATACAGTTCCTCAAGGAATTTTTCATCTTCCTCATTTTCGAGGTAGAGGCCGATAAGCGATGCGGTGACATCCGTATAATACCGGCCATCCGGAAACTTCGAACGATATTTTCCCGCGACTTCGATGGCGGCATCGGTTTTATCAATATCCAGAGCGTTATTGAAAGTCGCGTAGGTATAGAATTCCGCATCCTTATGCTCCGGATTCTCCTCCATCAGATCGTGGAACATCCAGAAAGCTTCGAAATTACGTTCCGTTGTCGTGTAATTGCGTGCGCGCCGAACGAGCAATTCGTTGCGCAGGGACGGCATGCCCTTGAGCTGTTCCAGATTGGATTCGAGGACTTTTATCTGCCTTTCCAGTTCGTTTATCCTGTCTTCCGAGCCACGCGAAGCCTTCAGCCTTTCCAAAGCCGACTCCTTCTTCTCAATCTTGGATTCGTGGTGTTCCACCATCCGGTCCCTGGTTTGTATCAAGCTGAGGAGAAGCGTCGCATCGAATACGCGGTCGTTTGCCACCATCATGTCGCTTGCCTTCAGGAAGGCGATATTAAGGCGGGGGCGATAGCGGATATCCGTTTCTTCCGTAAAGACCGGCAGAAACTCCATCACTCCTGAAAGATCCTCTTTCTCGATCAGTGCTTCGAAGATAGCGGCGGCCGCAAGCGCCCGCTCCTCGGAATCACGCGTCTCCTCATACAGACGGGTAAAGTAATCCATCCCTTCTTCCAGGTCTTCCTGTCCATAATAGACTTGCGTAAGATCATGAAGGAGCTTCATTTCCTCCGAATACGTAAGGGTAATGTCGTATTCCCCGTCCACCATGTCCCGCATGAGCGGGATCACTTCCTCCCTCATGTTAAGCATGCGCAGGATATCGACCTTTTTGAGCAGCATTTCTTTAAGTTTGCTGCTTTGCGGATATTCTTCTTCGAGCCGGTTAAACCATTCCAGCGCACTCCTCAGGCTCTCTTCCTGGCCCGACTGCACGAACTCCTGAATATTGGCAAGCCCCAGCAGGTAAATGGGCAAATCAATGTCAATCTTCCCATCTTCACCTGAACCATCGCCCTCGGCTTCTTCTTCTTCAGCCTCTTCGTCCGCCAGATCCTGGGGCATCTCTTCTTCGCCGGATTCGACGCGTTTTACCAATTCCTCCAAGTAGGGCTTGGCATCCATTAAGCGCTCGGCGTAAACAAGCTCGTTGGTGCGATTTTGAAGATCGCTGAAAGCCATCTGGCTGACATCCTGAGCGAAAGCTCCGGAGGCCGCGCATAAACATGCGAGGCTTAAGGCAAAGAATCTGTGGATCTTACAGAGCGACATGCTGATTGCGGAGGCGTGTGTGCGGTTGATGACACCACACATCCATATTTGTTGCATTCATATAATAAAACGGAAAGTTCGGACTTCAACAGCCCTTCTCAGAACTGCTTTGGAAGTAACTGAATTTTATTTTCTTAAAACTCAACATAAAAAAGCCTGTTTCAACGCAAGCGCTGCAAAAATCAAGTGAAAATCGTTTTTTTTTGATCCGCGCTTTTTGCCATCCAAGCCTAGCCGCGCGGCGAGCGTCCTCAAACCGCGCTACCTCCGGTGAATCGTCGACCGTCTATGACACAGACGGTCGACGCTCTGAAAGCGGGGGCTCAGCTGAGCTCGCAGGCGCCGCCGGCGCATGCCGCAATATCGGCGAGCTTTGTCTTATCCTCACTTTCGGAGAGTTCCCGGTAATCCACGGGTTCATAAACAAGGTTATTCCATCGCACCACATCGTCGGGGGATTCCAGCGCTTCGCGCGGCGCCTGGCGGAATGTTTTGTCTCCTGTTTCGGATAACAGGGCCACGCCGGTGAAATGCCGCCGATTCTCCCAGATCAGGTCTGCCACGGCATCCCATTCGTCATCGCCAACGGTTACCGTATTGGAAACGTTGTGAAGAAGTCCGGGATTATAGCGCTCGTGCCCCAACCCTGCGCCGACCCAGTGCTTTTGCACCAGTAAGACCCGTTCAAGAAAGCTCAATCCATCCAGATCCGCGCGGCAGAGCGCGCCATCGGGGGCTTCCATGGGGAATGAAATAACATCGTCGGTTTTCGGATTGTAGACACTGACCTCCGTCATATGTGGATTTTTTTCGTGGAAATGACGGTACACCGGATCGACCCGGTTGACTTGGACGCGCCGGAAATAGCGCGGCGCATGATGGGGATGGATGCCGGAGCCCGCGCCGAGCAGGAGCGAGGCGGTGCCTTCCGGCTTGACGCAGGTTGTGCGGGCCGCCGGATTCGTGCCGATCAGGTCGGCGAACTGTACATTGGTCGCCCGGACAATGCGCGCGCCCGCTTCCAGTGTTTCCGGATCGAGAAGGATCTTAGGTCGATCAAGCACGCCACAGAGGCTCACCCCCAACAATGCTTCGCGCTCGTTGAGGAAGCGGCTGACGGGCCCGAGGTAGTCCATTTGCGTGTAGGCGGCCTGCAGCGTCCCGATCAGCGAAGCATTGCGACAGGCTTCGAAGAAATCCTCTTCGCTTTCGACGGCGGCGCCGTTGACCGTGGTGAGGTTGCACATTTGCCAGCCGGAAACCGCATCGCCTGCCTGAAGCGAGCCCTCGTACCCGAGTTCGCGCAGGCGGTCGACATCCTCGTCGCTTAAGACAGCGCGCGGGCAAAGCCCGATTTCAACGCAGGGGTTGGCGCCGTGCTCCACATCTTCGGCGAAATAAAAACCGGGCTCTCCGGATTCGCGGATGCGCCGGAAGAGATCGTCGAAGGTCTCGCGCTCCGCATCCTTGCGCACAATGAGAGCGGAGTTGTTCGAATATGCGCGCTGCGGGTTTTCCTCAAACCAGTTGCCGGTCTTCGCATTGGCCATCTCTTCGTCATCCGGCGAGAACAGACAAATGGTGGCGGAGCGTCGGATCCCGCCGGCGAGCACCGCCCGTGCAATCAGCATGACGATGTCGTAAACTTCGATGGGACGCAGCCGCCGACCGGCCGCTTTGCGCAGTCGTTCGCCAATATCCTCCAAGCTTTGTTTGAGCGGCAGGTGGCCGGGTGCTTTTCCTCCGGAAGTCACCAATGGGGCGCCCCTCGGTCGTATCTGAGAGAAATTGAATTCGGCGAGCCAACCTTCGTAATGCGAGCGCAGGAGCGCATCCAGCGCGTCGGACCAGCCCTCCAGACTATCCCCTACGGTGATGTGCCGGACCGGAAGTTCGCTGTCCTGAGCCCGCTCGGGCAAGGGAGGCAGGGCAGCCACATGGTGCTTCTGAACGGAAAATCCAACTCCGACCCCGCTGAGCAGCAGATAGAAGCATTCCCGGAAAAACTCCAGGCGATCCGCATGGGAAAAGCTGCAATTATAGATACGGGCCTCGTTGGCTTCGATCGCCTTGCCTCCGAATTGGAGGGAGCGCATGGAGGGCAGGACCTGTCGGTTTTCGACCGCACTGAAGGCATTCCAGATTTCTTCAAACAAGGTACGATCCCGGCGCACGAAGCCCAGCTCGCGCTCGCTTAATTCACTTGGAGCCGCCGAAGAAGCAAGCGCCTCGGCAGACGGCTTGTGCGCGGCCAGCGAAGCGAAACGACGAAGATGCATGTCGCGCACGCGACAGACACTTTCCGGCCACACTTCCCTTCTTCCGAGATCGGGCCGGTAGCGGGCGTAGCGGGAGACGGCGATGAATTCCTCCAACCCGCTGGATTCGTGCTTCTTGGGACGCCGTTCGGCGCGGAGCGTTCGGTAACGGACGTAAGCACGCGCCACTTCCCAATCCCCGGCCGCTGCAAGGCAAGTTTCCGCGACATCCTGAATGGCTTCTATCGGAATGTCCTCGCCTTCCTCAAAACGATGCCGCACGGCCCATTCGACACCTTCCGCCAAACGCGCGACTTTTTCGCGCAATGTTTGCTCGTCCGGACGTTCCTCGTCCGCGAGAGGCGCATTGCGGTACGCCAGTTCAAGCGCGCGCTCGATACGGGAACGATCCCAGTCCAGCCGACGCCCGTCACGCTTGATGACATTCAACGGACGAAGGCCTGTTTCCGGGGTGGTCAAGCCCTCGTCGGCGGATGCCGCAAAAGCTGCGATATTTTTTTGGGGGGTGTTTAGTTGTGTCATACTTACAACTATATCTAGCCACTCTTATCTCATGCAAGCACTAAATGTAGTTTTTTATGGAAAAATT
>JBKGYB010000052.1:0-10241 GCA_046546295.1 Opitutales bacterium
GCGGCGTTCGGCCGCACTTTCGGAGTCAGGGCGTCCCGCCCTGATGCGTTTGCTTCCCGGGTATCGTGTCCGCCGCCCGTATCCACCGCTCAAGGGGAGGTCACCTGCTTGCCAGGCCGGGGTGGGCTACCTGTCATCCGCCCCTGCAAAGCGTGTCGGGGGCTGCATCCACTGACCGATGCGCGTTTTTTAACCACTGATGAACACAGATCCCGCTGAGCGGGACTGATCTTATTCACTGAATCACTATCCTCCACTCAAACATTGGGCATTTGAATTTCAGGATATTGTCCGACGACACAGAATACATCCCCAACCCGGCGCAGCCGGTGCCAAGAGTTTTCCTTGAAACGAAAAGATTCAGTGTTCGCTCATGACCAAGGTCCGCCGGGTTGGGTTCATAAGCATCTACGCGCTGTCGCGCTTCGTCCAGCTCCGCTGGAAAAAGAGAGAATTGAAGTGGAGCAGGTGCGGATTCAGGTTGAAAAATACCGTCCGTCTTTTTTTAGTTCGCGCAAACCGCCCGAATTGGCATTCATTTCCCGCTATGGACGAAATTTACCGAACGATTCCGCATCGGCCGCCCTTTCTTTTCATCGATGAAATCGTTGAGCTGCGCGAGGATGGCGCTACCTGCAAACGTACGGTTCGCGAAGACGAACCCCAGTTCGAGGGTCATTACCCGGGCAATCCGATCATGCCCGGCGTCCTGCTATGTGAATGCTGCTTCCAGACGGGGGCGGTCTATCTGGCCCGCCGCCTGCGGGAAGAGGAGCGTTCCCTGCAGGGCAGGACGCCTATTCTTTCCCGGATCCGTGACGCGCGGTTCAAGCAGATGGTGAAGCCGGGCGAAACCTTGACGATCGAAGTGGCGATGAAAGAAACACTGGGCAAATTTCATTTTTTGAAGGGCAAGGTCTTGAAAGAGAGCGGCAAGCCGGCCCTCACCATTGAGTTTGCGCTCGCCATGCTGGAAAAAGAGGAGGGGACATGAGTTTCCTGGATTTGGAAGGCAAGCGTTTCCTCGTGATGGGGGTCGCAAACCGCAAGAGCGTGGCTTGGGCGGTTACGCGTGCGCTGGAAGAAGAGGGGGCGGAAGTGATCCAGAGCGTGCGGTCCGTCGAGCGGCTCGAAGGGCTGCGCAAGCTGTTTGACGGACGTCCCGCACATGTTTGTGACGTCGCGTACCCGGAACAAATCGCCGGGTTGGCGGAAGCGGTCGGCCACCAGTACGGTGCGCTCGACGGGATTGTGCATTCCATTGCGTTTGCGAACTATTCCGAGGGCTTCAAACCGTTTCATGAAACCCTGCGGGAGGATTTTCTTGAAGCGACCGCCATCTCGTCGTTTTCACTGGTCGAAGTGGCCGGGGCCTTTAAGCCCTATCTGCGTCCGGACGCATCGGTCGTTGCGATCGGCATATCCTCCACCGATGTGACGGCTGAGAACTATGGCTATATGGCCCCGATCAAGGCGGCACTGGAGACATCCGCCCGCAATTTGGCGAAATCCTTCAGCGCGGACACCCGCGTGCGCTTCAATACGGTAAACTCGGGCCCGTTGAAAACCAGCGCTTCCGCGGGCATCCCGGGCTATTTGGAGAGCTACCTGTATGCGGAACAACTGACCTTCCGGAAACAGCATCTGAGCACCCGTGAGGTTGCGAATGCCGCCGTGTTTTTGCTCAGTCCGGCATCCAGCGGTATCAATGGACAGGGCATCGTGGTGAACGCGGGAATGGATCAGAATTATTTCGACAAAACGATCATTCAACGAGCCATGCGGCCGGATTCTTGAAAACGGATGCATTTTACAAACGTCACCATCGAATCACTCGCTTACGCGCTCCCGGAGGAGGTCTGGACATCGGAGGACGTGGAGGCGAAGTTGTCCACGCTTTACGAGCGCCTGCGCTTGCCTGCCGGTCGACTGGAATTAATGACCGGTATCCGGGAGCGAAGGTTCTGGCCTGCTGGAATGTCGGCTTCGGAAGCCTCGGCGAAAGCGGGCGAGGCCGCGCTCAAGGCCTCGAATTTCGAGCGCGGCCGGATGGACCTGCTGGCGCATTGCGCGGTCTGTCGCGACCGCATGGAGCCGGCCACCGCCGCTTACGTCCACGGCCTGCTCGAACTGCCCGGGCAGACGCAGATCTTTGACCTGTCGAACGCATGCCTCGGCTTTCTCAATGGCATGGTGGTGGCGGCCGCGATGATCGAGAGCGGGCAAATCGAGCGCGCGCTGCTGGTGGCGGGCGAGAACGGGCGTCCGCTGGTGGAAAATACGATCCGGCAACTGCAGGAACCCGGCCTGACCCGGAAGACCATCAAGCCGTATTTCGCCAATCTTACGATCGGCGCGGGCGCGGTTGCCGCGGTACTTTGCCGCCGGGATCTCGCGCCCCAAGGCGGTCCCTTGCTCCGCGCCGCGGCAGGCGAAACCGACAGTTCCCACAACGCGCTCTGTCAGGGCGACAGCGCGGGCGCCGATCTGGAGATGTTGACCGACTCGGAGGAGTTGTTGACCGCCGGTATCGGTGTGGCGCGCCGGGCATGGGAACAGTTTGCCGCAGCCAGCGGATGGACCCCCGACACCCCGGACCATGTATTCACCCACCAAGTGGGGCGGGCTCACACACGTGAGCTGTTCAATGCGCTCGGGCTCGATTTGACCAAGGATTACACGACGTTTGAAACATTGGGCAATGTGGGCTCCGTCTCCTGTCCCTTGACGCTCGCGCGGGCCATGGAAGACGGGGTCTTTGTGCCCGGGCAAAGGGCTGCCCTGCTGGGGATCGGAAGCGGCCTCAGCAGCCTGATGCTGGCATTGGAGTGGCCCGGAGGAGACCGACCATGATGCAGGCGCGAGCAGCCCAACTACCTGCCGGGATACGGGAAATATATCCCTTTTCCGGGAATACCCTTGATTTGCCGGGCACGCCACGCTCAGAAGGAGCGGTGCGCATGCATTACCTGGACGAAGGTTCGGGTCCCGTGGTCCTGCTGCTGCACGGAAATCCGACCTGGTCGTTCTACTACCGCAACCTTGTGCGTGAGCTCAGTGCATCCGGGTACCGTTGCATCGTGCCCGACCATGTGGGGTGCGGCCTCTCGGACAAGCCGCCGGACTACGAGTATGTCTTCCGCCGCCGGATTGACGATATCGAACATCTTGTTGACCACCTCGGGATCAAGCGCTTCAGCCTGGTGCTGCACGACTGGGGCGGCGCGATCGGGTGCGGGCTCGCGGTCCGGCGACCGGAAGCGTTGAACAAACTGGTGCTGCTCAATACCGCCGCCTTCGCTTCGATGCGGATCCCGCTTCGGATTGCAGCGCTCAAAACTCCGGCTCTCGGCGCGTTCGTGATCCGCGGCCTCAACGGCTTTGTCCGGGCCGCTCTTAACATGACAGTGACCACGCCGCTGAGTCCTGCGGTCCGGGCGGGCTACCTATGGCCCTACCGTAGCTGGGCGACCCGTGTGGCGATATGGAATTTCGTAAAGGATATCCCATTGCGAAAGCGCCATCCCTCCTATCCCGTTTTGGAAGCCATTGAAAAAGACCTGCCGCAACTGGCCCATTGCCCGGTGTTTCTGGTGTGGGGCGGGCGGGATTTTTGTTTCACCCGGCACTTTCTCGAACGGTGGCGCGCCATTTTTCCCGAAGCGAAAGTTTCCCTGTATGAAAATTCCGGGCATTATGTGCTTGAAGACAGCCATTTGGAAATTCCGCCGGAAATAGCCGCTTTTTTGGAAGAGGATTGACCGGAAGGGCGCAAAGGCCAAGGCCAAGGGCGGTAATCGACAGCCGATGTGATACGGCTGAATGAAATCAAAATCAACCCTTCCGGCTCCAAGCGACGCCGGAAAGCACCGCCCATGGGGCTTTGCCCGGAGCCTCCAAAATCAAAACCAATAAGAAAAATTCCATGAAAACCCGAAGCAAAGCATCAACTTTCTGTTAAAATTCTGGACAAGTTCAATAATGCGCTTTTTTAGTGAGCTACGTCACCGTTTGCGCAAATCTTGCTTATTCTCGTAAAACTTTACATTTAATTTACTTCTAATAATAACATTTTATGCGCCAACCAAATAAGGAAACGCCCGCCCCAAAACTTCCGGCGCATTTTCCGTGGGCTGTGTTGATTGCTTCCCGAAATGACGGGCGCATTCTTTATGC
This sequence comes from Opitutales bacterium, assembly GCA_046546295.1. Taxonomy (GTDB): domain Bacteria; phylum Verrucomicrobiota; class Verrucomicrobiia; order Opitutales; family Coraliomargaritaceae; genus JBKGYB01. The sequence goes on from JBKGYB010000052.1 coordinate 4,177, forward strand.
CAACAAGACCATGAAGTCGGAATACTTGCTCCGCAGCGGGCAGATGGCCGACGATCTTCGGGTGGATGAAAGGTTTACTTTTCCGAACGGGGAAGTTTTCCCGGAAATGCTGGAGAAGCGTGACACGGCCAAGCCATGGAACCTGCGTGCCGTGCCCCAGGGGAACAGGCACGGCATCGATTCCGTTGAACTTATGGCGTATGAGGATCCTGATGATCCGGATTGTATCTGGCTTTGTGCGATGGAACACCCGGTGGTCCGAAACACCATACGTTTCAGCAGCCGGAGCGAACTCCACATCCTCCAAGTGCTTCTCGACAACACCCTCGAATATATTTTCTTCCGCGATTCGAGAGGGCGTTTTATTATGACAAACAAGGCGTTTCGCTCGGTTATCGGAGCCGAATCCTCCGATTCCGCGGTGGGGCAAACAATTGATGCCTATGTGCAGCCTGAAAGCGCGGATTGGTTGGCGGGAATTGATGCGGAGATCCGCGCGACCGGACGCCCGTCGGTGAACAATGCTTCGCTGTTTCATTTTAAAAGCGGGACCCGGCAATGGCTGCAAATGACAACTGTGCCGGTGTACAATAGTGAAGACGGCTTTGTCGGATCGGTCAGCGTGGCCCGTGATATCAGCGAACAGAAAAAGACGGAGGCGGAACTTCGGGAAGCCATGGACGAAGCACGAAAGGCAAACCAGGCCAAGAGTGAATTCCTTGCCACGATGAGCCACGAAATCCGGACGCCTATCAATGGCATTATCGGAAGCGCGGATTTGTGTCAGGAGACCGAACTGGATTCCGAACAGAAGGACTATCTTCATACCATTGTCGAGTGCGGAAACACCCTGTTGGCCCTCATCAATGATTTACTCGATTTTTCGAAAATCGAAGCGGGCGAATTAAACCTTGAAAAATTGCGTTTTAGTCCGAGCGCGTTGTTGGACGAGTTGGCAGGTGAATTTCTACCGTCTGTACGGAAAAAAAACATTGAGTTGATTGTGTTTTGCGAACCGGCCGTGCCGCCTTATTTGATGGGGGACTCCTATCGGTTGAAGCAAATACTGAGGAATCTGATGAGCAATGCGGTGAAGTTCACTGAAGAACAGGGGGAGGTCTACCTGAAGGCGGGAGTCCTGGAGAAGGACGATTCGCTCTGTGCGCTCCGTTTTTCAGTTGCGGATACCGGGGTGGGGATTGCCCCGGACAGGCACGATGCCATTTTTTCGTGTTTTACCCAGGAAGATATGAGCACAACCCGCAAGTATGGGGGCACGGGGCTCGGTTTGGCGATTACGAAGAATTTGGTCGGGTTTATGGACGGGGTGATTGCCGTCGACAGTGAGCCCGGAAAAGGGAGCGTCTTTAGCGTGGAGATTCCTTTCGAAGTGTCGGGGTATCCGACCGGGGAGGCGATCGCTTTTGATCCCGAACTTGTGAATATGCGGGTTCTGATTGTTGACGACAACAAGACCAATCGCGACCTCTATGCGGCGATGTTTACAAACTGGGGCTATCGCGCCGAAGCTATTGCCGGCGCGGAAGAAGCGTTTCAAGCGCTTGAACAGGCTGTGGCAGAGCAGGATCCTTTTCGTCTGCTCGTACTCGACCAGCAAATGCCGATTATGACCGGACTCGATCTTGCAGAGCACATACGCAAGCATCCTGATTTGAAAGAGATTCGGATGTTGCTGCTTTCGTCTTCGCTTAACCGCTCGGAAGCGAAGCGCGCGGAAGCCCTTGGCATTGCACGGGCGCTCTCCAAACCGGTCAAACGCTCCGTTTTGCACTCGGTTGTCAAGGAGACATTCGGGGATACGGCCCAAGAGGAGGAAACAGCCCACGCTGCTGATGCTTCCGATGTAAAACACATGGAGAAAATGTCGGGCGAACTGGATGTGCTGGTGGCGGAGGACAATCCGGTAAACCGGAAGATTGCGCAACGCCACATTGAAAAAATGGGGCATCGTGTGACGGTTGTGTCCGATGGGGAAGAAGCGGTCCGCTTGGTGGAAAATGCCGGAAGGTATGATTGTATCCTTATGGATCTTCAAATGCCGGGAATGGACGGATACGAAGCCACGCGGGCGATCCGGGATCTGGAGGCCCGGAATGAACGGGATCCGCATTTTATTGTCGCGATGACCGCGCATGTGTTGCCGGGCGATGTCGATCGTTGCTTTGAAAGCGGCATGGATGAGTATATAGCCAAGCCCTTTCGCTTGCAGCGCTTGAAGGAGGTGCTTACTGCGGTCGATGGGCAAGCGGTTGCCGGAGATGAGGCTGAGACACACAAAAAACGACCTGAGGAGCGCTCTGAGGAAGGGCGGAGCAATTCATCCATGCTGTCGGATATGGACAGCGAGGAGGCGCGTATCGCCGCAGCCGAATTTTTGGAAGTTTTTCCGAAAGAAATCGAGAAGTTGGAGCATATGGTTCAAAAATCGGACATACAGGCTATCGCGTTTGCGGTGCATGCAATAAAAGGAATGGTCGGATTCTTTGCGGCATCTCCCGTTCTTGAGAAGTTTGACCGGATCGAAATGGCGTGCAACAAGGGGATGTCCGAGGCGCTGATTTCCCTTGCCGATGAGTTGATTGCAACGCTGCATCAATTGGCGGATGAATTAAAGGGATGCTGAAATTTGTATTTTGCCTTTTTGTATATTCTCATCTTAAGTCCATCCGATGAGCTCCGTTTTGCAGTTATTACTCGAAGGCGAACCCCTTCAAACCGATCAGATGGCCCAAATCCTGGGGCTTTCCGAGCAGGAGCTTCAGGCGGAGTTAAAACGCCTGAAATCCGAGAAAATTCTTCTTGGCTGGCGCCCCGTCCTGAATCCCGAACTTGTCCGGGAAAACGTGGTGCGTGCGGTCATTGAGGTGAAGATCAGCCCCGAGAGGGACGGGGGCTTCGACCGCCTGGCTGCGAGGATCAGCCGATTCGAGGCAATTGAGTCCTGCTATCTGATGTCCGGCACTTACGACTTGCTCCTTTTTGCCTGCGGGAAAGATTTGCGGGAGGTGGCGACCTTTGTTTCCGAACGCCTGGCGAGCGTGGAGGGCGTGCTTTCCACGGCGACCCATTTTCATCTCCGCACTTATAAGGAACAGGGCCATCTTCTCGAAAACCCCGTCGACGACAGTGACAAACCCGCCGTCAGTCCATGAAACAGGAGGAAGCACAGCGTTTCGTGGCGGACCATGTTTCGGGTCTGCCTAAGTCCGGCATTCGTGATTTTTTTGCCATTGTCGCCGCGATGCCTCAGGCGATTTCACTCGGTATCGGCGAGCCCGATTTTTTAACGCCCTGGCATATCCGGGAGGCAGCGATTTTCGCCCTCGAAAAAGGCAAGACCAGCTATACGGACAACAAAGGACTCATCAGGCTGCGGCGGGAAATCGTGCGCTATGTGGAGCGGCATTTCAATGTGGGATACGATCCGGAAGAGGAAACGCTTGTTGCGGTCGGGGTCTCCGAGGCCTTGGATATCGCCCTGCGCGCGATTCTTAATCCGGGCGACAAGGTGCTGTACCACGAGCCTTGTTATGTTTCCTACAGCCCCGGCATCGTGCTTGCCCATGGGCTGCCGATTACGGTGCCTACTTCCGCCGAAGACGGTTTTGGGCTTGATCCGGAACGCTTGGAAGCGGCTTGGGAGCCGGGATGCAAGGCCCTGATCCTGAATTTTCCCACCAACCCGACCGGTGGCGTGACTGATCGAAGCAAACTGGAGCGCATTGCCCGTTTTGCCGTGGAGAAGGATCTGCTGGTGCTCAGCGATGAAATTTACTCGGAACTCACGTTTGAGGGCGAGCATACCAGCATCGCCTCTTTGCCGGGCATGAAGGAGCGGACGATTTTTCTGCACGGGTTTTCGAAGGCTTTTGCGATGACCGGGTTCCGCATTGGTTATGCCTGCGGCCCGGCGCCGCTTATTGATGCGATGATGAAAGTCCATCAATATAGCATGCTGTGCGCCCCGATTCTCTCCCAGGAGGCGGCCATAGAAGCCTTGAAGCACGGCAGCGATGATGTCGCGCGCATGAAGGAGCAATATCACCGCCGGCGCGATCTCATTGTCAGACGCTTTAACGAGGCCGGACTCGACTGCCACATGCCCAAGGGTTCCTTTTACGCCTTCCCCTCGATTGCATCGACCGGCATGGACTCCATTTCCTTTTGTCAGAGCCTGCTCAAAGAGCGGGAAGTGGCGGTGGTCCCCGGAACAGCCTTCGGATCAAGCGGCGCCGGGTTCGTCCGGGCAAGTTTCTCCACCAGCTACGAACGCATTCTTGAAGCAACCGACCGGATCCACCGCTACGCGGATGCCGTTCGCAAGCATGCGTCGTCCCGGGAATACAATGTGGAAGCTTCCGGCTCCAAAAGCTGAACTTCCCGGGTTGGCCCGCAACACTTTATATGATAGATCCTTCCAGAACCGTGGCCCTTGTCGGTCGTCCCAATGTTGGAAAGAGCCGGCTTTTCAACCGGCTGTGCGGACGACGGCTGTCCATTGTCCACGACCAGCCCGGCGTGACGCGCGATGTTGTCGCGGCGGACGTGGATGATGATTACCGGCTCCTGGATACGGGGGGTATCGGCCTCGAACCCGAAATGACGCCGGAGCGCATCGCCCGGGCCACGGAAGAACAGGTGGATTTTGCGATTCAGGCGGCTTCTTTGCTGCTCTTTATTGTGGATGCCATTGATGGCGTAACGTCGCTCGATGCCATTGCCGCGGAAAAACTTCGCCGGCACGGGCTGCCGGTCATCCTGGTTGCCAACAAGGTGGATACCGTGGGAGGAGAGGCCGCGCTGGAAGGGGAGTGTGCGAGCCTGGGTCTCGGGGAACCCATCCTCGTTTCCGCGGAACACGGGCATGGCATGGAAGATTTGGCGCCCGCCATCGCGTCCGCGCTCGGTCCCAAACCGGATAGCGCCTCGGGGGCCGGGGCGTCCGAATCCGCGGAACGTACCCGGATTGCACTGGTGGGCCGCCCGAACGTGGGCAAGTCCTCCATCGGCAATAACCTGCTCGACAGCTCGCGTTTAATTGTCAGCGATGTGCCCGGCACCACCCGCGACTCGGTGGAGTTGGATCTCGATTACCCGCACCCCGACGGCGAGATGCTCAGGTTCCGTTTTGTTGATACCGCCGGACTGCGCTCGAAACGAAAGGTCGACAAACCGGTTGAGTATTTTTCGGGCGTGCGCACCCAGCATGCCATCGAACGTGCGGATGTTGTCTTCCTTGTGATTGACGCGCTTGATGGCGTTACCCGGCAGGACCAGGTGCTTGCGGGCGATATACTGGATGCTGGGCGGGCGCTCGTCGTGGTCGTCAATAAATGGGATCTGGTGAAAGAGCGCTGGAAGGACGAGCCGCTTGAGGGGTATAAAAATCTTGAAGAATTTTTAGAGGCCTACGAAGCGGCCCTCCGCAAGGAACTGTTTTTTCTCCCGGACCCGCCGGTGCTTTTTGTTTCCGCAACCACGGGGTTCAGCATGCCCTTGCTGCTCGACTCCGCGACCTCCGTCGAGGCGGCGCTCGATCTCAAGCTCCCGACCGGTCCGCTCAACAGGCTGCTTCAGGATTTAATCGAGGCCCGGCCACCAAGGAATATCGGAGCGAAAAGATTCAAGGTGTTCTATGCGGTGCAGGTCGGGAACCGGCCCCTGCGCCTCCGGCTCTATTGCAACCGTGTGGAACGCCTCGAACCGGCCTACCGCCGCTATCTGGAACGCGCCTTGATCAAGGAATTTCGTTTGCACGGTTGCCCGATTCGTTTCGATCTGGTCGGCAAGGAAAAACGCTATAGCGAGGAAGAAGAGCGCGGTTCCGGGAAAAACATCGAACGCCCGCGATCGGAAGGAAATGCGCCCGCCCGGAAAAAACAAAAGCCCGGGGGCAAGCGAAAGACCGTAAAAACGAAAAGAGCTGCCACAAAGCGTGGCAAAAAGCGGTGAATTTTTGTGCAAGGCGCAAAATGACCTCACTCGCTGCGCGAGTGAAGGGGGCGAGCCGGGAATACCACTCAGGTCGATTTTTCGGCGGAAAA
>JBKGYB010000053.1:0-10163 GCA_046546295.1 Opitutales bacterium
ACCCGGATTTGTCTTATGCGTTGAATTTCCGTCAGTGTTCCGAGCTTTCGTCGATGTTGATCGGGGGGGACCAGCCTTCCGGCTCTCTGACTTGGTCGATTAGGTCTTGGATCTTCTCCGAGGGGGCCGCGAAAAACGGTGTCAGCGAAATTGTGACCGCAAAATTGATCAACATGCCAAAAGCGCCGATTCCTTGCGGATCAATGCCCTGTTCTGTGATGCCGAGGGTCCATTCCTTCATGTCGAAAAAGACCACGGTGATTACATAGAAGGCGGTTATCACAAGTCCGGATACCATGCCGCAGAGAGCGGGAATCGCGCCGACACGTTTCCAGAAGATGCCGAGCACGATGGCCGGAAAGAAACTCGCGGCGGCCAAACCGAAAGCGAACGCGACCACCTGGCCGACAAAACCGGGGGGATAAATGCCGAAGAGTCCGGCGATAACCACGGCGATGCCGATGGTGCCGCGCCCGATAATCAGGCGCTTGCGTTCGGTTGCTTCGGGGTTGAGGATTTTGTAATACAGGTCGTGGGCCACACTCGAGGAGATGACCAGGAGCAGACCGCTGGCGGTGGAGAGCGCGGCGGCAAGGCCGCCTGCGGCCAGGAAGGCGATGATCCAGTTGGAGAGTTCGGCCATTTCCGGGGTTGCGAGAACGATGATGTCGCGATCCGGGCCGCTGAGACCCTTATCCCGCAGTAATGGCCGCGCGTCGACCCCGCCTTCGCCGCCGGTATCGATCCACTGCTGGTGTCGTCGGCCGAGTGCCATGAGTTCGGGACCCGTAAGGGGCCCCGACCGGAAGACCTCGTTGTCGTCGTTGCCACTATAACGCACCTTTCCGTCTCCATCATCGAACCACAGGATCAAGCCGGTTTTTTCCCAGGTTTGGAACCACTGGGGCAGTTCTTCCTCGGTGGCTCCATTGAGCGAATCGACCATGTAGTAACGGGCGAAGCCGGCGATGGAAGGAGCGGTCAGATAAAGCAGGGCGATGAAGAAGAGCGCCCAAAATCCGCTCCAGCGAGCGGCGCGCGGATTTTTAACGGTATAGAATCGAACGATGACGTGGGGCAGTCCGGCGGTGCCGACCATGAGCGCAAGGGTAACGAAGAAGACGTTTACCTTGTCCCATTGCCCGGTGAAGGGCTCGGTGTAAGGGCCGAAGCCGAATTCCTTTTGGATGCCGTCGAGCTTGGACAGCAAACTTATGGATTCGCCTTGGAGCTGTCCTCCGAGCCCGAGTTGTGGAATCTCGTTACCCGTCAGTTTGATGGAGATCGCGATCGCTGGAATCAGGAATGCGGTGATCAGAACCCAATATTGCGCCACTTGGGTCCATGTGATGCCCTTCATCCCTCCGAGAGTGGCGTAGATGAATACGATCACCATTCCGATGACCACGCCGACATTCACATCCACTTCCAGAAACCGGCTGAAAACCACGCCGACTCCGCGCATTTGCCCCGCCACATAGGTGAAACTTACAAACAGGGCGCAGAGAATGGCGACCAGCCGGACCAAATTCGAATCATAGCGGTCGCCCATGAAGTCCGGAATTGTATAGTGCCCGAATTTCCGCAGGTAGGGAGCCAGCAGCAGGGCGAGCAGCACGAAGCCGCCCGTCCAACCCATCAGGTAGACGCCACCTGCATAACCCATAGTCGAGACCAGTCCGGCCATGGAGATGAAAGAGGCGGCGCTCATCCAATCGGCGGCGGTGGCCATGCCGTTGGCAGGGGAGGGCACGCCACGGCTGGCCACATAAAATCCGCGCGTGTCCTTCACCCGGCTGATCCAGGCGATAGAGAGATAGAGCGCGAAGCTCAGGCCTACAAACAGGTAGGTCCAGGTTTGTACATCCATGTTACAAGTGGGGCTTTCAGGTGTTTGGGTCGTCGGCGTACCCTTCAGCTTCACAAGCGGCACGTTCCAGGTTGTGGGCGTGGTCGATCCGATTCATGATGAGAGCGTAGGCCAGAATCAGGAGCACAAAAATGAGAATGCTGCCCTGCTGGGCGAACCAGAATCCCAGCGGATAAGCTGTTCCGGGAAGCGAATACTCGTTCAACCGATCGGCGAAGAGTATCCCGCAACCCAGCCCGGCAACCGCCCAGATGCAAAGAAGCGCACTCATTAACATCAGATTTTGCCGCCAGTATTTCCGCAGAATCTTTCTTTCGGCGATTCGGGCTTTCTCTTCGCGGGAAGCAGGTTGGGGTGGTGGGGACATAAGCTAATATACTAGCATGTATAAGTTGGCATATCGTTAATTAAGGGGACAATGCCCTTGTCGACAAGGTTTTTTTCGCAGAAAAAAGGCCGGAAAAGTTCCCTAACCACTATAGTGCCCCGGCCCGTGCAGAGCAGACGGGTGGGTTGGGCATACAGTCTGACCTCCCGGGCGGATCCAGACGCAGGAGCTTGGTTAAATCTCAACAGTCCCGGCGTAAAGCCGGTTCCTGCAAGGTATAATCCCGACACACCGACAACCGGTTACCGCCCCATCTCCTCTCCTGCCTCCCGCCACTCAAGCAATCATCGCGAGCGTTCGTGGAAACCGGTTTTCCGGTAGACTTTGCGTAATACCTTGTAGCTTCGATGTTGGGCTGCTTCCGCGCCTCTTTGAAGAACCGACTCGAGGTGGGATTTGTCCTCGATGAGTTCTTCGTAGCGCTTGCGCACCGGCTCCAGGGCCGAAATCACAACTTCGGCGACTTCTTGTTTCAGGTCGCCGTAGCCCTTGCCATCGAAATCCCTTTCAAGGCTCTCAATGGAGCGTCCGCTCATCGCCGAGTGAATCTGAAGAAGGTTTGAAATCCCGGGCTTGTCCTCGCGCGCTATGATCGCGCTTCCGGAATCCGTAACCGCGCTCATGATTTTCCTGCGGAGGATGTCCGGGGAATCGAGCAGAAGAAGCGCGGCATTCGGGTTCGCGTCGCTTTTCGACATTTTGCGTCCGGGGTCCTGCAACGACATGATGCGCGCGCCGGCTTCCGGAATAAAGGGCTCCGGCACGGTAAACGTCTCCGAGTACCGGTTGTTGAAGCGTTGTGCAAGGTCGCGACACAGTTCCAGATGTTGACGCTGGTCGTTGCCCACCGGCACCGCATCCGCATTGTAGAGCAGGATGTCGGCTGCCATGAGCACGGGATACATCAAGAGCCCCGCATTGACCGAAGCCTGGGGGCGGGCTCCCTCGTGAGAAAAGCGCAGTTCGTCGTCGCTTTCTTCCTCGTCGCGCACCTTAAAGCCCAGTTGCGCCGCCTTCTCCTTGAACTGGGTCATGCGCTGCAAATCACCGATCGGGGTCAGGCAGCTCAAGATCCAGGCCAATTCGGTGTGCCCGGTTACATGGGACTGGATGAAGATATTGGACCGTTCCGGATCGAGGCCGCAGGCAATGTATTGCGCCACACAGGAAAGCGTATTCCTGCGGAGTTCGGCCGGCGTGTAGTCCACCGTGATCGCGTGCAAATCGACAATCCCGAAAAAGCACTGGTAGTCGTCGAGCATCGTCGACCAGTTCTTGATTGCGCCCAGGTAGTTGCCGATGGTGAGTGCGCCGCTCGGCTGGGCGCAGGTGAGGATGACTGGTTTTTCCGTGTTCATTACAAAGCTTGATTGACGGCTCAGGCGCCTGTCTTGTCAACGCTCTAGCAGCCTGTCGGACTTTGGCAATCAAAGTCCAAAGGGAAATCGGAAGGTTCGCAAACATCCTTGTAAGCGTATTTATATGTGTGCGCTGCCGGTCGCCAAGCGGGGATGGCCCCGCGCGCGTTCGAAGAGGAGGGTGGCAACGGTGATCATGACGAGCCCGACCACAGCGACACTTGCCGGGTTCCCATTGGCCAGTATCCAGTAGCCGACAAACGGGGCGAGGGCGCCGCGCAGGCCGGTGAGTGCCATATGAACGCTCATATAGGAGGAAGCTTTCTCGCTGGGTGCGATTTTTGTGACCCACAGGCTCCAGAAAATTTTTCCGCCCCCCATGGCAATCCCCGCGCAGGCCATGCCAAGGGTCAGAAGAATCAAGTTGCTGGTAAAGAAAAAGAGGGCGATTCCGAGGAGGAGAAAACAATTCAGGAGGTTTCGGGTTGTGACAAAATTGAGCCGGTCGAAGACGCTCCCCCACATCCGCGTGCTGAGGATCCGGGTTGTTGCGGGAACCACCAGGACGAGGAAGGCGATGGTGGTATTATCGGCATTGATTCCGAATTTCGGGGCGGCCAGATATTCCACGCGTATGGGGATGGTGATGAGATTGCCGAGGCCCATAAACATCCAGGTCCCGAGGAGGTAGCCGAAAAACTTGTCCTTCCAGATGAGGCTGATGCTTTGCCAGGGGTTGCCGACGTTTGCGGTGGACAGGGGAGTGCTTGGGATGCGGACGGTACTGACGGCGCAGGCGAGGGCCGCGAGCACCATGATGGCAAAAATGATACGATAGTATCCGATGTCCGCGTCGAGGATGCGTCCGCCCGCAAGTGAGAAAAGAATGGAACTCAGGGCGGTCAGTATAAACGGGGCGCCCAGCCGGCTGCCGCGCTCGGAGGAGCGGTAGTTGTCGGCATAGATTTGCAGCATCAAGGAGTTGTATTGGATGCCGCTCATATGGCTGCAAATGATGAAGCCTGCAAAAAGCAAGAAGCTCTGCGCCAGGGTTGCGCCGGTCAGGAGCACGGCGGCGCCGAGGAAGAGACAGGCCGCTGCGGGGGCGGGGCGCGCGCGCATTCGGGCCGCGACAAAAAGCACCGCCGGGGCGAGGAGCAGGCCGAGGGGGCCGGATCCCGCAATTAATGCCTTGAAGCTCTCGGGGGCGTCGAATGCACGGATCGCCACGACCAACGCGAAGGTCATCCACCCGGCTTCCAGTACCCCGTAAAACAGCGACCGGCTCAAATCCAGGCGGTAGGTCGTCCGGGCTTCCGCACTCTCTCCGGAAAATTTCACGAGATTTGCGGCCGAACCGGCCGGTATCAGCGGCTCCAGTCAAGCATGCGCTTGATTGGCGCGTAGGCGCGCTCCCGGACATCCTCGGGCATCTCAATTTGCGGGGTGTTGTCCCGCAGGCAATTCCGCAGCTTCTCGATCGTGTTCATTTTCATGAAGCGGCATTCGTTGCAGGCGCAGGTATCCGTCGGGCCGGCGATGAAGGTCTTGTCCGGGATTTCCCGCTGGAGGCGGTGGATCATCCCGGTCTCGGTCACAACAATAAAGGTGTCCGCCTCGTTGTCCCGGCAGAAGGCCACCATTTTTTCCGTGCTGCAGACCTCGTCGGCATTGTCCCGGACCGCCTGCAGGCATTCCGGATGAGCGACCACCCTGGCGTCAGGGTACTCGGTTTTCAGGCGTTCGATGGCCTGTTGCGTGAAGAGCACATGGGCGTAACACGAGCCGGGCCACAGCCGCATGGGGCGGCCGGTTTGCTCGGATACCCATTGCCCGAGGTTCTGGTCGGGCACAAAGAGAATTTCGCGGTCTTCCGGGACGCGTTGGACGATGTTTGCGGCGTTGCCGCTTGTGCAGATGACATCGGAGAGCGCTTTGACGCCGGCGGAGCAGTTGATGTATGCGACGACGTAGAGGCCGGGGTTGGCCTCCTTGTAGGCGGCCAGTTTGTCCGCCGGGCAGGAGTCGGAGAGGGAGCACCCCGCTTCCAGATCGGGCAGCAGCACCGGTTTATCGGGGTTTACGATTTTCGCGGTCTCGGCCATGAAGTGGACGCCGCAGAAAGCGATAATCTCGGCGTCGGCTTCCGCCGCGCGATAGGCCAGCCCCAGGGAGTCACCGACATAATCCGCGACCCGCTGGATCGCATCCACCTGGTAGTTGTGCGCAAGGATGATTGCGTTGCGGGATTCCTTCAGGGCGAGGACTTCCTCCTGTACCGGGGAAAGCGGCTCCTCGTCACCCGTCCGCGGTTTGAAAACCATCGGTTCGTAGTTGAGCGTAGCGTTTGCCATGGGACTGATTTCGTGAGTTTTTAGAATCTTCAGGCGGATGAGGCGAGGAGTCAAGTTGCAGGGACGGGATTTTCAAGCTCCTCCCCGCGTTGATGGGTTCGAGTCGCAAGCCGCCCGTCACTGCGACCCCGACGCATCCTTTTTCGTCCTGTCGGCGGCGAAAATCGTAATGTCCGCGGACTTCACGCCCGTAACATCCTGCGCCCGCTGTAAAGCATCCCTTGTGGACAGGTTCGGGTTATCCTCGTTGTAGCGGAAAAAATTCTCCCGCCCCAATTCCGCCATAAGCCCGGAACGTTCGAAAATGCCCTCCACTTGTTCATGGGCGCCGCTGACCAGAAAGACACAGTCCTGTTTTTTCGCAAAGCGGATCAGGTCCGTGATGGTAAGAGCCGCTGTTGCGTCTAGGTGGTACGCATTGCGGAGGCGGAGGATGATGGCCTTTTGCGAGGGATGTCCGACCAGGTGTCGCATCTGTTCGAGAAAGAGGTCGCTTGAACCAAAAAAGAGATCGCCCTCGACGTGGACGATGGCGATCTCGGGGCGCTGGTTGCGGATCGAGCTTTCTCTCATGTTTCCGGCATCATCGAAGGATATCTCGTTCAATGCGGGGCGGGCGGCCTTACGCACGAAAAGCGCGATAGAAAGAGCGGCCCCAATGGCGATCGCCGTGTCGAGGGGCAGCAGAAGTCCGCACCCGAAAGTTGCGCCGAAAACGGTCGCATCACTCTTGGTGGTGCGCATGATGACACCGATCTCATGACGGTTGATCAGGGACAGCCCGACGAGGATGACGAGAGTCGCGAGGCTGGCTTTCGGGATATAGCCGATCGCTCCGCCGAGCATGAAAAGTCCGCCGACAAGGAGAAGACCGCTGAAAATGCTGGCAACTGCGGTTGCCGCCCCGCTGCGGTAATTCAAAGCGGAACGGGTGAGGGATCCGGAAACCGCCATGCCGGACCCGAACGCACAGGCGAAGTTGGCCACGCCCATGCTGAGCATTTGCTGGTTGATGTCCACCCGGTCACCCGATTGGGCCGCCAGTGTCTTCGCGATGGAGGAACTTTCGAGCAGTGAGAGAAAGGCCACCGCCAAGGCCGCGCCGGCAAGTGTGTTCAAATCCTGCCATTCCGGAACGGGAAGGGAGAGCGGCCAAGCGGCCGCGTTGATCGGGTCGAGCATTTCCGGTTGAATTCCGAGCGAGCTCAACAGACTGGTGAGTCCGGCGATCGCCGCCAGCGCCAAGGCGATGGTGGGCAATCCTTTCGCATAGCGCCGGAGGAGCAGGTAGAGCAAGAGCGTCAGGGTGGCAATCAATGCGGACTCCCACTGAGTTTCGCCCAAGCCCCGGATCAGGTTCCAGAGGGATTCGGCGCAAGTCCCCGCCCGGGGCACATGCAAGCCGAGGACGGTTTTCAGTTGGTTGACAATAATCAAAAAGGCGGCGGCTGTGATGTACCCCACTATCACCGCACGGGAAACATATTGAGTGATGGCGGCCACCCGCAGGAGTGCTCCGATAACCATGAAAAAGCCGACAAAAAGCAGGAGGACGGGCATGGCGCCCACCGCTTCGTCCGGAGAATAACCGAGGGTCAAAAAAGCACTCAGCAACATGACTGCGGTTGCATTGGTCGGCCCGAGCATGACAAACCGTGAGCTGGCAAGAAATGGGCCGGTAATGGAGGAGAGGGCCGAGCAGAAGATGCCCATTTGCACCGGGAGCCCCGCAATCAAAGCGTAGGCCATGCCTTGGGGGAAATCCAGAAGGGCCACATTGGTTGCCGCGCGAGCGTCGGACTTTGCCTTCGACCACGTGTAGTGCCGCAGGGTACTCCCCAGTGGAAAGGGCTTGAGCCCCGTGTTTTTGAGAAAACGGAGAAAACTTTTCAACATGATTCCATTCTGTACGGTTCGTGTCCAAGCGGGTTTCCCATCCATTTCGCCGAAAAAATGAGCGGGTAGTCATACGATTGAGGGGCATTCAGTAAAATCTCAACACTGGACTTTCGGCGAATTCTTTGCGCCATTCATACCGATTTAGCGCTCATTGAAGACATTCACCGTTCTTGCAGCAGCCAATTCAAGGGTTGCCATAAAATAGCGTGACGGGGGACACGGTATTTTCATGCGGCCTTGGCAGGCCGCATGAAAACACCTTTGAGATCAAAAATTTAAAATTGGCTGTTGCTCATCAACAACTTGGAAAATCGAATAGCAACACCATGGACGGGAAATGGGGGGCGCGGTTTTTGTTGACGCGACCGGTCACGCCTCATTGCCCCCCGCATTGCGTTCGAGAAAATGGGTCTTTCCCTCGACGGTGTGTTTGAGGGAAGCTTTGACGAGGGTATCCGGACCGTGGCGGTTGTTGATGGCATCGGTTGTGAAATGGAGACGGCGCAGGCGTTCGTCTTCGTGAAAGAAGAGTTCGAGCTGGCGGCCGTCGTTCATTTCAAGAGTGCCCAAGCCTACGCCGCGGATCCGGCGACCCTCGTTAAGGTGACGCCGCAAGATCGGGTCGGCGGATTCCAGGCAGGCCTGCAACACGTAGTCGTCCAGGTGCGTGGCGCCCGGAGTGCTGAACCGGAAGGAGACACCCTGCCATGAATCGTCCTGGAAACGGATATAGCCGTGGAACTTTTCCGCCTTCCTCCCGTAACCCCGCATGCGGTAGCACAGCTGTCGCACCGCCAGGGCAAGTTCCCCGAGCACACGGTCGTAGTCGCGCGACCAATCTGAAAAAGTGTGCATGTAGGAGACCTCGCGGGGCGTCGGGGCAGGCTCGTCCAGCACACGCGCGTAATCGCGACCGGTCACGGTGTCGAAAAGCATTTTCCCGAAACAGGCGCCGAAAAGCTTTTCAAAGGGACCGGAGCCGCGGGCCACAGCGTCGCTTATGGTGTTCAAGCCGAGTGTCCGCAGCTTGGCGTAACGGCGGGTCCCGATCCCCCACACTTCGTCCAGTGGCAAGGGCCAGAGCTTGTTGCGGGCGTCCTCCTGGTCGAGGACGAGTTCCAGCCCGTCCGGCTTGTGCAAATCGGAAGCGAGCTTGGCATAGGTCTTTGAATAGGCGATGCCCACGGAACAGACCAGCCCGGTCTCGGACAGAATGTCTGCTTTCAGTTGCGCGCCGAGTTCAGCGAGGGCGCGACGACTGTTGGAGCGCAGATGAGTCAGGTTAAGAAAATACTCGTCCATGGAGTAGCGCTCCACCTCGGGGGCGTGGTTTTCCAGCACCCGCCCGATTTCCCGGGAAACAGCCTGGTATTTTTCATAATGCACCTGCAGCGGGATCACGTAGGGGCACAGCTGAACCGCCTCGTAGTGGCTCATGCCGGTCTTGATCCCGTAGCTGCGGGCCTCGTAGCTGGAGGTCGCTACGATGCCGCGCGGCCGGCCGTCCTCTTTGCGCCAGCCGCCCACGATCACCGGCATGCCGTAGAGGTTGTAGCACTGCTGTTCCACCTGCGCGTAGAAACAATTCATGTCGATATGCAGGTAGAGGCGCGGCTTGAAATTGCCGGGGTGCCGGTGCTTTCGCTCCACCGTGCTATAAAGCGTGATGCGGTGGACGTTGCGTTCCAGGTCGTAGGCCGTATCGGGCATGGACGCTGCTGTATCTGATCCGGAGGTTGACATAAGGGAATATGAAACTATGTTCATCTTTTATAAGGTCAACACCGTGAACACAGAAGCCCGAAAAATCAATGTTACCGCGATCCATGCCGCTTTCAAAACCGCGCGGCTGAAGCGCAAGATCACGCCTTTGCGTTTCTGCCTGGCCAACGGCGAGCAGCACGAGATTGCCGAAATCCGCCGGAGCTACACTGATCGGGTGGGGGCCTCGACGTACGTGCATTTTGTTGTCCGCTCCCGCGACGACCGCTACTTCGACATCGTCTACGACTCCCGGGAAATGGACTGGCGGCTGGTTCTGGAAATCGAGGACAGTATGATTCTGCGGTAGTTGATCCCGACCCGAGGGGCGGGACTCCCTCGCTTGGCTCGGCGGGATTTCGCTTCGCTCAATGGATGGAGCGGTGAAGTCGTGGAGTGGGGTAGCCTCGGAAATCTTGATCCACCACCGTGTTAAAATTTGAAATAAAATTTTTAAGAAGCTTTTTTTCAACAGCTTACAACTAATTTGGTTCCATTGCAGCGCTATCGCAGTGTGAAAAGCAACATATTTC
>JBKGYB010000054.1:0-9897 GCA_046546295.1 Opitutales bacterium
ATATCCATAAGTCATTATTGATCAGTGTTTATCAGTGTTAATCAGTGGTTCAACTACGGAATGTAGGATTATTCGAGGCGTCCCATCTACTTCAACAATCCAAAGTCAACTTCCAGGATTTCAAAGAAGTCGCCTTCATACTGCCTCGATACCGTAAAATATACACGCACGGTATAGGCGTTTGCCGGAGCTGATACCGGCGCCAGCACCGGCTGTTTCCTTTTCCGCTCGCCGGTCGGAAGGCGAAGCGGACGATCCGTGCGCAACCGATTTCCGTCACGATCCCTCCAGGTCAGGCGAATAAAGACACGATTGTCCGGACTTGCGCGCCAGCGGACGATACTGCTCAGCAAATACGATTGCTCGGCTATTACGGGAAATGTCCGGAACACGGAACACGCGTCCGCCCCGCTGATTCGGACCCCCTTTGTTGACTCTTCCTCCACGCTTGCGGCTCCAAGCGCGAAATTTTCCGACGGCCGGAAATCAAAGTGCCAGTCATCAATTGAGGGAACCGGGGGCCCAAGGAAATTAAAGGGTTCGGGAGGCCCGGCATGGAGCAGTTCGGGATTCTCGACTTTTGAATGAAAATTTTCGGAATCGCTCGCCCATGTTGTCACCGCCTTGGTTACGCCCTCATATTCGCCGTTTCCGGAAATTTCCGGTTCTCCGCCCAGCGACGCAATCGCCGTCAAAGCAAGCGGCATGGGATCGGATTGCGCTATCCCGAGGATATGCCGCACATGGCGGTGCAGAGGATCCTCGAGAAGCTCTTCCCCCAGTTCGCGGTAAGCGGATCTTTTCTTCAAAAACAATTCTCCCCGTGCATTCAAAATTTCCACTATGCGCTCTTTTTTTCGTTCCTCTATATTCTCCCCCTCTGCGAAGACGGCAAGCGTGACGGCGAGCAGTGCCCGGCGCGCTTGATGAAATGCGGCATATGCTTCGGTCAGGGAAAACGCCTCAGACACCACAGCCACCCGCTCGCTCCGGCGCGAGTCGTCTTTCACAGCCGCTTCCGCCTGTTTCAATTGAGCCCGCATTCCCTCCAGAACATGCTTCGGGAACAACTCGGTCGCGGACTCATCCTTGTAATATTTTATCCAGTCCGCCTCTCCTGCGACAAGATCGCGGTGCATCTCGGCTATCTCATAAAACCGCCGCACCGGGCCGGCGGCCGCGCCAAAAAATTCCGTGTAGTATTCGTTGAGCAAAGCATCGGCATCCTGTCCGGGATCCCAAAGCAATTCGGCTGCCAGCCAAGCCTTCGCTCCGTCCAAGCCCCAGAAAGCGGGGAGCTGTGCATAAAACACATCGACGCCTTCCTCATTCAGATAACGCAGGCTCTCGACCAGCCATTTGTTGAATTGTCTCGGATATGGCAGCGGCGCTCCGAAATAGTAGTCCCAGGTTCCAAGGCGCTCCGCTCCGGAATTCGACCAGCGTCGGATGAGCGCCTTATCCTGCGCGCGGTATTCAGGATCGTGCCACTGCGCCCGGTCCGAAGTCATAATCGGCATAACACGCGGATGAAGCTCAAAATTCGGCGCGGGCTCCGTCCAGTAGTAGGACAAGGCGGTCAGGTAACGCGCCTCGCCGGAGGGCGTGCTCCGAACAGCCGGGTCCTCAAACACGCGTTCCGCCACCCTGCTGGTAAAGCGAAAGACAAGACCGGTATAATCGGGACGACCGCGGAAGTAGCGCAACGGAGTGACCGCCTTGCGCGTGTCAGCGGAGGTATCAAAGCGCACATTATCGTTGATCGACAGCGAAAAACTCCTGCTTTCCGGGTGTGCCGCAAAGTGCTCAAGGGCCGCGTCGGCGGCGTACTCCACCGCGCGCGGGTGGGTAAAATCGGGCTGAGGGTCAAATTTGCGGCTGCCCGTGGGGCGACGCCTCCGTCCGTTGATCTCGGCAAACACTTCAGGATCCTCCTCGAACAGCTCGGGCGTAAAAATATCCGCCAGCGCATGATTGAATTGGTAGCGGCGCGCCAACCGATTGCGCCGTGCGAATTCGGATTCCGTGGCTCCAAGGGTACGCATCACATAGGCCGGTTCCTCCCGCCACCGGATTTCCGGAAATTTGTCCGGCGCATCACCCACCCATTCAAAACCACGCTCGCCCGGCCAATACCACCGGGCGCCCAACACCCGTCGGGCGAAGGCATAGACACCGTTCGCCACACCTTCCTCCGAGCCCCCGTGAATATAAATCTTCAAGCGTTCACGATGAATAAAAAATCCGCCCGGGGACAAGTGATAGGGCTTCCCCGTATCGACTTTCAGATAAAACGCATGCTTTGGCCGCCGCTCCGTGTCCGCGAGGAGCTCGAGCTTCGCCCCTGTCCGCTCCTCCAGCAGTTCGGAAAGATCCTCAGCCGCAGCGGACAGACGTTTGCCGGCTTCAGCAGGCAGAACAATAAAGCGCGCGTCTTCCAGGCTGAAGCGGGCGGAACCCGGCAAGTAGTCCGGGCGCCGGCTTTGCGACGGAGCGCCGGAAGCGCCCGCTTGAATAAACGCGACGAAAAGAAGACCGGGAACAAGAAACCGGAAGGCCCTGCCCATGCTGCCCAAGCAAGACATACAAAGGGGGGATCGCCGGAAAAACAGAATCTTATAAAAAACATTCAATAACCCGTGGCATAGAGCCGACTCTTTTGCTTTCAGTTGCATCATACCCTTGGATCCCGAACTTCTTTCTAATCCGATTCTCCGCAACTCAAAATTTCCTCGATTTTGTGCTGGCGCAATTTGCGCCGCATCCAGTCGAGCGCCGCATTGACCGCCCGCGCCTTGACCGAGAGGCGTCCCCCGGTGTAGCGCACCGTCTTCGACCAGACGCCGACCGGTGAATGATAGCCCATCTGGATGGTACCCACCGGGTTCTCCTCCGTCCCGCCCTCGGGGCCTGCATATCCCGTAATGCTGAGCCCGTAATCCGCCGACAGGCGTTCCGCGGCGCCCGAAGCCATAGCGATGGAACACTCCGGGCTCACCGCGCCATGTTGCTCGAGAATCGATTCGGGAACATCAAGCAAGGCGATTTTCGCATCGTCCATATAACAGACGATGCCGCCCTTGAAGGCATGCGACGCGCCCGGCACATTTGTGAACGCATCTCCGAGCAGGCCGCCGGTACAGGATTCCGCAACCGCAATCGTCCGGTTCAAGGAGCGCAACTCATAAAAGACCACCTCCGCCAGCGAGCAATGTCCGAAACAGACAAAGTCCTCGCCGATCAGCTCCCGCGCTTCCTGCGCGACCTCTTTCAGCCGCTCCCATCCGAAGCTCCCGTCGTGACAGCTCAACCGCACGTCCACCATGCCGTAGTGCGCGCAGAACGCGACCGTGAGCTCCGGGTAGTGATCCACGATCGGCTGCACAATCTGTTCGATGCTTGATTCGCCCGCCCCGAAAGTGCGCAACTGCACGTAGGCCTCCTCCTCCGAAAGCAGGCCTTCCTGCTGGAGAAGGGGGAGCACGGAATTCCGAAACATCGGACGCAGCTCATGAGAAGGCCCCGGCAACATAACCAGTATTTTTCCCCCGGCCCGGTAGAGCAATCCCGGCGCCGTCCCCACCTCATTCTGAAAGACCTCGCCGTTTTCAAAGCGGTAACATTGCTTGTGCTGGCGCGCCCCCATCGGACGCCCAAGGATCGCGAAATACCGCTCGATTCTTTCCTGAATGGACGCATCAAAGACCAGTTCCTCGCCCAGCGCCTCCGCCACACTCTCCCGTGTCCGGTCATCCGCCGTGGGTCCCAATCCACCTGTGGTGATGACCAGGCTCGATTGTTCCCATGCATTCAAAAACGACCGCTTGATTTCCTCCGCGTCATCGGTGATCACCCGGTTACGGGTCACCGGAAGGCCAAAGCGTGAAAGTTGTTCCCCCAGATATTTGAGATGTTCATTCTCCCGGATACCGACGAGGAGTTCATCCCCGAAATTAATGATTTCAACTGGTGCAGGTTGCGACATAGAGTAGAGTGCGGAAACGTATAAAAAGGACGGAATACAATTCGTTGGCAAACGGAAGCATTGTGTAAACTATATAAAAACTCCGTAAATGCGAGAGCACGAAAGCAATAACTTAAAGGAAAAAGCGCGGCGCCTGCCTCACAAGCCCGGCGTATATCTTATGAAAGACCGTCTTGGCGGGACCATTTATGTGGGCAAGGCGAAAGACCTGAAAAAACGAGTCGCGACATATTTTCAGGCATCGCGCAAACTACTTGTCGCCCAGCCGAAGATTCGTGCGATGATCGATTTGATCCACGACTTCGAGACCATCGTCGTAAAATCCGAGGCCGAGGCAATCATCCTTGAGGGCCGCCTGATCAAGAAATACCGGCCCCGCTACAACACCGACTTCACCGACGACAAGCATTTCCTGCTCGTCCGGGTGGACCCCGCCGAAACCCTGCCCCGCTTCCGTCTCGCGCGCAACAAGGTCGACAACCGCTCCCGCTACTACGGGCCCTTCGCCCACTCCGGCCACATACGCAAAACGCTCGCCGAACTGCGCCGCAAGTTCGGCATACTTCTCGCCGATGCAAGCCCCACTCCGCTGGGCGAAGGACGCTGGAAACTGTACGACGACGCGCGCGCGGAAATATACGAGCACCCCAACGAAATCACTGAAGAAGAGTACCGCGAACGCATGGAAGCCGCCTGCAAATTTCTCGAAGGCAAGGCCCGGGAATGGGTGGACGAATTGAAGGAAGCGATGCAGGCAGCGGCGGAAGCACGGGATTATGAAAAGGCGGCCGCTCTCCGCGACCGCGTGCAGGCGCTTGAATCCACCTCCGCCCGCACCCGCGCCTTCACCCGCAACGTGCCCGACCAGGCGCCGCGGGGGAAAGTCCTTGAACGGCTGCAGAATGAACTCGGTCTGCGCGCCCCGCCCCGCCACATTGAATGCTTCGACATTTCCCACATATCCGGAAGCTTTTGCGTCGCATCCATGGTGGCATTTACCGAAGGCAAGCCCGACAAGAAAAACTACCGCCGTTACAAAATAAAATCCTTCACCGGCAACGACGACTTCCGGGCGATGGAAGAAGTCGTTGGGCGCCGCTACCGCAGGCTCCGCGACGAAAGCCGCCCCTTCCCCGAGCTCATCGTCATCGACGGCGGCGCCGGCCAGGTATCCGCCGCGCTCAAAGCCTTCCTCGGACAAGACCTCGAACCGCCCGCCCTCATCGGGCTCGCCAAGAAAAAAGAAACCATCGTCTTCTCTGACGGCAGGCCCCCTCTCAACCTGTCGCAACACGACCCCGCTCTACGGCTCCTCCAACAGGTGCGCGACGAAGCGCATCACTTCGCCAACAGTTTCAACGCCGAACTTCGCAGCAAGCGCCTGCGCGAATCCATTCTGGACGACTTTTCCGGACTCGGGCCCAGCCGCCGCCGGGCCCTGCTCGATCATTTCGGTTCGCTTGAAAAACTAAAAGCCGCCTCACCCGAAGCCCTGCAAAAAGTGGAAGGCATCGGCCCGAAAACCGCCCGCCGCCTGGCACAATTTTTGAAGCAATGACCCGAATGGCGGGCAAGAAGGGCTTACGAGAACGCGCGACGAGAGCGATTGACGGTACAAAGAAGAATACGGTCACCGCCCTTCTTCCTTTTTCCTCTTTCCTTTTGCCTTCTTTTTTGCTCGGACCGCTTTTTTTGCGCTCTTCTTAGCCTTGGCCCTCGGCGTCTTGCCTGGACACTTTTTCTTTGGCGCAGGTGGCGGGACGTCCTGTTCTTCCCCCTCCCCCGTATCGATGCCAAACACGGAGCCTATCGCGTCCGCGCTGAGCGTCCTGCGTCGCCCGGAGCGTCTGCCACCGGCAAGCGCTTCTGTCGTAGCCTCAAACGCGATGAGTTCGCTCTGTTCGACACCCCGCAGCTTGAAGAGAAGTTCGGGCGCACTGTCCAGGCGCGCGCCGACGCCGTACAAAGCCGCTGCGACGTGCTTGCACATATCGGCATAATCCGGGCAATTGCAGTTGAAGTGAATTTCACCTGGCGTGGGAAAGAGCCCGTTTTCCCGGTCGGTCACCACCTGCATGATTTCGTCTGAAATCCGTCCTTGCAGCAGCTCGATCAACGATCCGATCCGCCCCCGGCAGCCGGCTTTGATCGCTTCCCATTTCCCGGCCTCGATGGGATCAATCGAAATGACCAGTTCGTAGAGCTCGGAGCCCTGCACCATCGCCTGTATTTCGCCCGTTTCGATCGCGAGGTGCAGGACCAGGCTGTTACGGACATAGCTCCGTCCGCGGGGCAATCGGTTCTCGTAGTCGCTGAAACTTTCGAGGTGTCGGCACCAGGCGTGTCCCCAAAAACTGGTTGCGATCTTGCCGCGCGGCTTGATTCCGTCGACCGGATAGATCTCGCAGCCCTGTTTCCGGAGTTCTTTGACTTGTCGCTCGGCCCTTTTTTTCCGCTGGGCCACGGGGATATAGGGTTGGCCATCAAACCAGCTCATGCTTTTTGTTGGGCTTGCCCCAAATCGAGGCGTATAAAGTCGAGAAGTTCATCATTGTTCATTTCGGTAAGCGCTTTCTCCGCACCGCCACTGAGGATTTGTTCGGCCGTATCCTGCTTTTCCGAAATGAGGCGGTCGATCTTTTCTTCCAGTGTTCCGCTGGTGACGAACTTATGGACCAGAACATTGCGCTTCTGCCCGATCCGAAACGCCCGGTCGGTCGCCTGGTTTTCCACGGCCGGGTTCCACCAGCGGTCGAAGTGCACGACATGGGAGGCCGCGGTCAGGTTGAGTCCGACGCCGCCCGCTTTCAGGGACAGGACGAAAAAGGGCGGCCCGCTTTCATTCTGGAATTCGGCTACACGGTTTTGACGTTCTTTGACACCGGTGCCTCCGTGCAGCACGACGCCGCGACGCCCGAATACAGCGGCGAGACATTCTTCCAGTGGCTCGGCCATTTCCCGGAACTGTGTAAAAACAAGGACCTTTTCGCCGCGCGACGCAATCTCCCCGCAAATTTCTTGAAGTCGTTGAAACTTGGCGCTGGCCGCAGGTTTGAAATCGCCGGTCTTTGTCAGCTGATCCGGATGGTTGCAGATTTGCTTGAAGCGCATAAGATAACCGAGCACCAGACCGCGGCGCTGGATGCCCTCGGACTTGTTGATTTCTTCGGCCAAAGCGCGGGCGGTCTGTTCATAGAGTTTCGCCTGCCGCCCGCTGAGCCCGCAGAACACTTTCATCTCTGTCTTATCCGGCAATTCGGACAGGATTGATTTGTCGGTTTTCAGCCGGCGAAGAATATAGGGCGCCACCAGCCGACGGAGCGGGCCATAATGTTCCCGGTTGTCGGAACGCAGGTTTTGCAGAAAGGTTTTGAACTCGCGCTGGCTGCCAAGCAAGCCGGGGTTAATGCAGTCGAAGATCGACCAGAGGTCGCCGGGATTGTTTTCCACAGGCGTCCCGGTCAACGCGAAACGAACCCCGGCATTCAGTTGGCGGGCCGCCCGGCTCTGCCGGGTAGCATGGTTCTTGATGGCCTGGGCCTCGTCCAGAATCACCCAACTCCAATTCATTTGGCCCGGCCATTCGAGACGGGTGAGCATCCCGTAGGTGGTGACAACAAGATCGACCGCACCCAGCGCCGCCGGGTCAGGGGCATCCAGATCCCCAAGATCGCTGCTCGACCGATGGGCGACAAGCAGGCTAAGCGATGGCGCGAATTTCGCGGCTTCCTGCTTCCAGTTGCCGATGAGCGAGGCGGGCACAACGAGCAGCGCAGGTGGAGCATCGGGCAATTCCTCCTGTTGCCGCAAGAGCGCGGCCAGCACCTGGACGGTTTTGCCGAGCCCCATATCGTCCGCCAAGCAGGCGCCGAGGCCGGTACGCGCGCAGAACCAGAGCCAATTCAACCCGTCCTGCTGATAAGGCCGGAGCGTCGCACACAACGAGTCCGGCGGATCCAGGCGCTCGGGCGCGCGCAGTTGCTCAAGGGTATCCGAAAGCCATTCCCCCGCTTGGGCAAAGGCCCATTCCCGGTGCTCGTCCAATTCCTCCGCTGTTTTAAGATCCTTCGGCGCTCCGGCCAACAAGCGCATCCCCTCAATGAAGGACAGTCCTTCCGTGCTCTCAACCGCTTTCCAGTGCTCAAGCGCCTGCTCCAGTCTTTCCCGGTCCACTTCCACCCATTGGCCGCGGAGCATGACCAGCCCGTCCTCACCTTCCAAAAGCGCTTCGATCTCCTCCTTCGAGAGCTTTTTCCCGTCAACGACCACATCCAGCTTGTAGTCGAGGAGCGCACCGGCATTGACCGAGCCCTTCTTTTTATCGCCGATGGTCGCCGCCACTTGGACGCGACGGCTGCGCTTTTGCCACCAGTCCGGCAGTCGCACCAGCAAGCCGGAATCCTCCAGGGCCGGGACCGCGCATAAAAACCCGTAGGCCTCGCCGGGCAGCCATACAAGCGGCTGAAAGATATCGCCGGTCTTGACCAGATCGTCGATCAAGGACGACTTTTCAGCTGCGGCGTGCAGCGGGGCAAGCAGCTTGAGCAGGGCGGCCTTGTTCTTTGCCCCCGCATACTCTTGGAGCGCCTGGCCGAGCGGCAGTTGTTGAAGACGGCCTGTTTTTGACACCCCGGACGCATAGGTGGCAATAAATGCAAACGGGTATTCGGGGTCCTCTTTATTTTCAGCCAGGTGCAAGGTCACCCGGCCGACACGCGACCAGCCGGGCGCCCAAATTTCGAGAAAGCCCGCAATAGAGCCGGCCTGCGCCACCTGTTCGCGCGTCCAGGATTCCAGCCGCGTCCAGAGAGAACCGAGCATTTCGGGCGATAAATATTCCCCGCCCTTCATCGGGGGCGCATTCAGAATACGCTCCCCCAAATCGGCGGCCCCCGGCTCTTCAAAGGAAAAACCGCCCGCAGCATCCTCCTGTGCGTGGCAGAGCGCGCGCATGAACAGATCCGCGAATTCCTTCCAGTAACGCAGCGTGGCATCCGCCCCGTCCGGCAGAGCATGCGCCAAGCGTATCAGGCCGGGCGCTTCACCTGTGGCAAATTCCGGAATTCCGGCAGCTTCCGGACTTGAACAAACAAGATGCCCCGTCGGGCTGAGCCCGATAATGTATTCGTCTTCTTCCATGAGAATTAAGCTCAGGTAATTTGGATATTACCTTGCGGCAGACAAGGGAGAAACGGAAATACGCCCTGGAACGGGCTCCCATGCTCCGGATTAATAAAAATCGTAGTAATCACGCTCGGGAATCACCTTCTCGAGCTTACGATCATAGCAAACGTCCGACTTGAGTTCCTCCGCGCGTTCCGCGAATTCCTCGCCCTCCCACGCGCTTATCGAAGCTGCCGTGTAATAAAGGTGTCCGTACTGAGATCGGATCAACACGGCATAACCCCCATACTTGTACCCGTGAGCGTGCCCATTGCCCGGATTATCATCGTAGTGCATCTCTATCTCTTTGCCCGTTAGCTTGACTTGCTCATCAAGCGAGAGGCCCGTGGTGAATTTCTCATTGTAGATTAATTTGAGCTGTCGCGAGGTAAAGACCGACTCGCCGACCATGATCAATGTGACTTCAAGATTTTCAAATGAGCGTTCGCGATCCTGGTTGGCGATGATAACCTCTGGCCGGAAAATGAGCTTTCTGTCATCGGGATCATTGTATTCATTCTCTTTGTCCCTGCGCAAACGCGTCACCTCCACACGTAGCTTCGGCGGTATTTCAGCCGCCTTTTTGCGCGCCCATTCCTTTATATACTTGCGATCCCGCGGTGAGAACCGCTCCTTCGGCAATGTGAACGAACGACCGTCCTCGCGCTTAATACGAGCATTGCCATCTTCCACTTTCATAAGTCGCGCTTTGATCGAACGCCCCTCCGTATCAGTGAATTCACGCAATT
>JBKGYB010000055.1:0-9796 GCA_046546295.1 Opitutales bacterium
ATGGCCCTTATCGGCGCCTACGAACGCCCCGGTGAGGCGCCTTCCGAAATTTATTTCGTCCGGGATAAGTGAAAATGAGCTATTTCGTGCTTTGGAAGATACCTGCCTTACTTGAATAACGATTAACCTCAACCAAAACAACCATGATAAAAAAAGAAATCGAACAAGCCATCAACCAACAAATTCAACAGGAATTCAGCGCCGCCTACACCTACCTTGGAATGGCCGCCTATTTCGAGAACGAAAACCTGAGCGGGTTCTCGCATTGGTGCCGTGTCCAGAGCCGTGAGGAAGTGGAACACGCGATGCGCCTGTTTGACTACCTGATCAGCCGCGAAGGATCCGTTCGTCTGGAGGCTATCGGCGAACCGTCTTGCAACTATGGCTCGGCCCGCGAAGTTTTCAAGGCGGCTCTCGACCAGGAACGCGCCAACACGGAGTCCATCGACAAGTTGTATGAACTGGCGGCTTCAGCCAACGACCATGCGACGATCAGCCACTTGCAATGGTTCGTCGACGAACAGGTCGAGGAAGAATCAACCGTAGGGGAAGTCCTCTCACTCGTGGAACGAGCAGCAAATGATGCCAATGCGCTTCTTTACCTCAACGACAAGCTCGGCGCCCGGAGCCAGGAGGAAACATAATCAGGGTTTCAGTCGGCTGGGAGCAACCACAGGACTCTGCCTTGTTTTCCTGTTCGGAGGCGGTCCCGACGTACACGGAGCGCAAGAAGAGGGCGACAAAAACGACCGCTCCGCTGAGCGCCGGAAAATGGCAGAGGAACAAATCGAGGCGCGCGGCGTAGAGGCGCAGCCCGTTTTGCGGGCGATGCGAGAGGTCCCGCGCCACCTCTTCGTGCCCTCCGACTACGAACAGCATGCCTACGAGGACCGCCCGTTGCCGATCGGCCATGGGCAAACAATATCCCAGCCCTATATAGTCGCGGCAATGACGGAGGCTCTTGAGCTTAGAAAGGGCCACAAGGTCCTCGAAGTGGGCACAGGTTCCGGCTATCAGGCGGCCGTGCTGGCCGAAATTGTCGATTCAGTATCCACGATCGAGATCATCGAAGCGCTCGCTGAAAAAGGCCGCCGGAATCTGGAGAAGGCCGGGTACCACAACGTCGACGTCAGGCACGGCGACGGCTTTTTCGGCTGGGAGGAGAAGGCGCCTTTTGACGCTATCATAGTGACGGCCGCTCCGGACAGCATTCCTCCTCCGCTCCTCAAACAACTCAAGCCAGGCGGGCGCATGGTGATACCGGTAGGCTCGGCTTTCGGCGCTCAGCGATTGCTTCTGGTCCGCAAGGAGGACGACGGATCCACCTCCACCAAAACCCTGATGCCCGTGAATTTTGTGCCCTTCACACGGGAGGAACGTTAAACGCCGCAACGCAGGCTGCCGTGAAAGCCGATGCCGCAAACCCAGCCGAGCAATGGCGCACTGCGCTCGCGCTTTTCTGTGCTTCCACCGCTGTAACGCTGTATCAGTTGACCCTGATGCAGTTGTTTTCCTACGTCCAGTGGTACCATTTTGCATACATGATGGTCTCGCTCGCGCTCCTGGGCTTTGGAGCCAGCGGAACGGTTCTGACCTTTTTCCGGCAAGCTTTCCACCGACATTCTCAAGCGCTCATTTGGACGGCTCTTGTGCTGGCATCGGCCGGCATGCCCGGGATCCTGCTCCTTTTGCACCAGGAGTGGCTGCAATTCGATCTCTACTTGCTCTTTGTCGGAAACGCCCAGCTCGGACGCTTTGCCTTGGCGGTTTTTCTGCTCTTTCTTCCCTTTTTATGCAGCGCTATTGCGATCGGGGGCATCCTCACGCTGCGGGCCAGTCAAGCCCCGCGCTTTTATTTCACGGACCTTTTAGGCTCCGCAGCCGGCGGCTTGTTCGGTATCTTTCTGACTTCCACCCTGATGCCGGGCGAAGGGGCAACGGTCTGCGGATTAGTAGCACTGACCGGCGCGGTGATTTTCGGCATCCGCCAACAAAACCGCCTCCAGTGGACCGGCAATTCGATCATCCTCCTGCTTCTGATGCTGTTTTTCAGCCTGGCTCCGGATTGGGAACCCTCCCAATTCAAGTCCCTCAGCCGTGTTCTCGATATGCCGGATGCGCGCGTTCTGGAAAAAACGCCGGACGTACGCGGGGTCATCCACAAAGTGCGCGCACCCACACTCCATACGGCGCCCGGCCTAAGCCTTGCTTACAGTGGCGATATCCCCTCGGGCGAGACGGTGTTTGTGGACGGAGCCCGGTATGGCGCCTACCAGGAATTCGGCGATCCCGCCTCCTACTGGGAACAGGCGACCACGGAAGCTCTTGCCTATACATTGAATCCTTCACCGGACTCGGTCCTGCTTTTGGCCACGGACGGGTTGTCCGCTCTCCGTCTGGCAGAGAGCCAGGACGCGGGCGAAGCGCAGGCAGTGGAACCGCACCCGCGTATCGCGGGTTGGACACGGGAAGCCCTTTCGGAGGCCGGCCTCAACAAACGGGGTTGGAGCGTGCAAAAACTGTCCCCGCGCGCCGCGCTGGAACAAGAAGCGGAACCGTTCGACCTCATACGCTATCCAACGGTGGGCAATTTTCATGGTGGCGTCGGACTGCAAGCACTGGGAGCGGAGTTTCTACTCACCCGGGAAAGTTTTGCCAAAGCCATCGAACGCCTGTCCAGCGATGGCGTCCTTGTAATCACCTGCTGGCTGGACTTCCCCGAACGCAAGCCGCTGCGCCTCCTCAACACCCTACTCGCGGGAGCTCGTGACGCCGGGATGCTGGAACCGGGCAAGCACCTCGCCATCCTGCGGAGCTGGGGCGCTATAAGTTTCCTCCTGAAGGCCGAGCCCCTGACGCCAAAGGAGGAAAAAAGCCTGCTCGCCGATTCGGAAAAATGGAATTTTGATCCTCTCTGGCTGGGGCAAATGGACGAATTGCCACGGGAACGATATCACGAACTCGAAAGCCGCACCCTGTTCCGAATGACGGATGCGCTGCTGAAAGGAGATAGCGAAAAAACCTGGAAAAACTACCCTTTCGCAATCGATGCGAGCAGTGATGACCGTCCCTTTTTCTCCCAATTCCTGCGACCGCGCTCGCTTGATGCGATGCACAAGGCCTTCGGCGAACGCTCCATGCCCTTTTTCGAACTGGGCACCTTCATTTTGTTTATTACGCTGCTGCTGCTGCTTTTCTTTGCGGCCGCTTTCATCCTGCTGCCCTTGCCGTTCCGCCGGCTCAAGAGCGCCGGCAAGTCCTGTACCGTACTGTATTTCGCCAGTCTTGGACTGGGCTTCCTCTTCGTCGAAATCATCTTCATGCAGGTCTACCACATGGTCTGGGGGAGCCCGGTCCTGGCGGCCGGGGGTACGATCGGGGGCATGCTGCTCTTTTCCGGACTCGGAGCCCTGTCTTCGCAGGCAATCAATCCCAACGGTCGCATCCCGATTTATCTGGCGGCAGGCGTTTGCCTCCTGCTGCTGGCGGCTTCCACGCTCTTCCTGCCACTGGCGCGCAGTATGGCAGGAATGGCGCCCTTTTGGCGCTATTTCACGGCTCTGTTGACCCTTGCTCTCGTCAGCTATCCCTTGGGCTTCTTTTTTCCGACCGGCCTGCGGCTGCTCAAGACTGCGCGGCCCGACCACCTGCCCTGGGCATGGGGCATCAACGGCTCCTTTTCGGTTATCAGCCCGCCCCTTGCGCTCCTTGCCTGTATACTGGGAGGCTTCTCATTCACCTTCCTCCTTGCCGCCCTGTTCTACGCCATCGCCGGCGCAACCCTGCAAGGCCTTCGCCATTAGCGGAAATTATGCATTCATATTATATATACAAGTTACCTTATGCTTTTTTGCTTGCCTGCGATTAACAGAAAAATTAAACCCCCGTCTCCATAACGAATTTTCCACCTTGATCTTCCGAACAAACCGGTCATTTCCATTGAGCCATCATCATGATTTTCGCAGTTCCAAAAGAAACCGAATCCGAAGAACCCCGCGTTGCGGCCACGCCGACCAGCGTAGCCAAGCTGGTCAAAAAGGGCGCCCAGGTTTCCATTGAAGCAGGCCTGGGCAACGAGGCGGGCTTCCCCGACGCCGCGTACGAAAAATCGGGCGCCACTCTCGTCGCTTCCCGACAGGAACTTCTCGGGCAAGCCGATGTAATCCTCCGCCTCCGCAAACCACCCGCCGAAGAAGTGGAATGGTTAAAGCCCGACGCCATCCACCTCAGTTTCCTCGACCCCTTCAATGAAAAGGAGTTGATGTCCAAGCTCGCGAATAAAGGGGTTACCGCAGTGAGTATGGAAATGATCCCGCGTATCACCCGTGCTCAAAAGATGGACGCTCTCACCTCTCAGGCCAATTTGGGCGGTTATGCCGCCGTCATTCAGGGTGCGGCGCTCATGAAAAAGGTATTTCCGATGATGTCTACAGCGGCCGGCACCATTCTGCCCGCCCGCGTATTTGTCATCGGAGCCGGGGTCGCCGGCTTGCAGGCCATCGCCACCGCGGGCCGGCTTGGTGCAAAAGTGGAAGCCTTCGACACCCGCCCGGTCGTGGCGGAACAAGTGCGCTCGCTGGGCGCAAAATTCGTGGAAATTGATCTCGGGGGCGAATCCGGCCAGACCGAGCAAGGCTATGCCAAAGAGCTGACCCCCGAACAAGTCGAACGACAGCGGGAAGGAATGAAAAAATGCTGTGCGGAGGCCGATCTGGTGATCACCACCGCCCAGGTCTTCGGTCGCAAGGCGCCGCGCATCGTAACAAAAGACATGCTCCAGGCGATGAAACCGCAAAGTGTAATTGTCGACATGGCTGTCGCCACAGGCGGCAACGTCGAAGGATCCGTGAGCGGAGAAACCGTAGAGGTGGAAGGCGTCCGCATCTACGGAAATCCGAACCTGCCCGGCTGTGTCCCCTTGAATGCAAGCGAAGTGTACGCCAACAATCTGCTCGGCCTGATTGAAGACTACTGGGACAAAGAAGGCTCCACTCTTACTCTGGATCCAGCGGACGAATTGCTCAAACACTGCGTGCTCACGCACAAGGGCGCGATCTGCCACCCCGATTTCAAAGACCCGGAATAAACAACTTTTTCCAACGCTTCCCGACGGAATGAAAATACAGAATTCACTCAAAAAACAGACCGCATGATTCCACTTCCGACAACTCTCGCCGCAGCCTCCTCGGCCACCGAAGCGAGCAACGGTGCGCCGATTATGGAGCTGCTCTTCGTATTTGTACTGGCCACCTTTATCGGGTTGTACGTCATCCAAAACGTCTCCCGGCTCCTTCACACCCCATTGATGTCACTGACCAATGCGATTTCCGCCGTGGTCATTGTCGGCGCCATCATCGTGGTCGGTCCCGACATCGGCGATGAACACCCGGCCTGGATCAAAATCCTCGGGCTGGTCGCGATCACCGCTGCCTCCATCAATA
Organism: Opitutales bacterium; assembly: GCA_046546295.1. GTDB lineage: Bacteria > Verrucomicrobiota > Verrucomicrobiia > Opitutales > Coraliomargaritaceae > JBKGYB01. The sequence continues at coordinate 5,442 of JBKGYB010000055.1, forward strand.
TAGTGAGCGGCTTCCTGATCACAAATCGTATGCTGAAGATGTTCAAAAGCCGGAAACGGGAGGAGAATTCATGAACCCAGGAACCCAGTTGCTACTCGTCCAGTTCTTTTATCTGGTCGCGACCGTACTGTTCATCTTCTCGCTGAAGTGGATGAACACCCCGAAGACCGCGCGCCGAAGTGTTATCGCAGGCTCGCTGGCCATGGTTGTCGGAATAGGCGGCACCCTGCTCTATCCCGAGATGGTTGCCGAAAACTTTCTCGGGATGGGCCTGGCCATCCTTATCGGCGCGATCATCGGGGTTCCGCTTTCCAGAGTTCCTCTCACGGCTGTCCCGCAACGAACGGCATTATCCCACGCCTTCGGCGGCCTCGCCGCCGGGCTGGTCGCCATCGCCAAATATTACCTCTGGCTGGAGGAAGGTTCCCTCACGGCTTTTCGCAGCGGCGCCATCTCTGCCGAAGTTCTTCTCGGACTCCTGACATTTACCGGCAGCCTGATGGCAGCCGGCAAGCTTCAGGACATTATTCCCACGCGCCCGCTCACGTTCCGCGGACAAAATATCGTCAATTTCCTTATTCTCGGAGCGGCGATCGCCTGCTGTATTGCGCTGGCCATCAACCCGGAGTGGAGCTTTCTCTTCCCGATCCTCGTCGTCCTGGCCCTCGTGTTCGGCGTCATGCTCATTGTCCCGATCGGTGGAGCGGACATGCCGACCGTGATCGCACTGCTCAACTCCTATGCGGGTCTGTCCGCTGTCGCAATGGGCTTCGTGCTGGAAAACAAGTTGCTGATCATAGCGGGCGCCCTCGACGGCTCCTCGGGCTTTATACTATCAGTCATCATGTGCAAGGCGATGAACCGGAGCTTCTCAAACGTGCTCTTCGGCGCATTTGGTAAAGTCGTTGCCGGCGCGGAAGCAGAGGACGATGGAAAAACGGTAAAGAGCGCCAGCCCCCAGGATGCCGCCGACATTCTCGGACAGGCGGACTCCGTCGTGATTGTCCCGGGCTACGGCATGGCCGTCGCACAGGCGCAGCACCGGGTACGGGAACTTTACGATCAGCTGACAAAAAAAGGCGCCTCCGTGAAATTCGCTATTCACCCAGTGGCCGGCCGTATGCCCGGCCATATGAATGTCCTGCTTTCCGAAGCGGACATCCCGTACGACGACTTGGTGGAAATGGACGAAATCAATCCGGACATGCCTGAAGTCGACGTTGTTCTCGTAATCGGCGCGAATGACGTGGTGAATCCCGCCGCCAAAAACAATCCCAATTCCACCATATACGGCATGCCCGTCATCGACGCGGATAAAGCACACACCGTCCTTGCCATCAAGCGCTCGATGAAGCCCGGCTTCGCCGGCATCGAAAACGAACTCTACACCCTGGACAAAACACTCATGGTGTTTGGAGATGCAAAATCCGTGGTCGGTGATATCGCGCAAGCCTGCGGCGAAGAAGGATAACGGCCCGGTTAGTTTCTTTTCTTTTTTCGAGGCAGGCCCTTGGCGTTATAAACCGGTTTTTTGTTCTTCTTTTTTTTCGGGTTCCCGGTTTTGGAGGAACCCTCCGTTCCGGTCTTGCCGCTTTGCAGGGCGTCAATCTGGTCCCTGAGCATCGCCGCCTTCTCGAATTCCAGATTTTGAGCCGCCGTAAGCATTTCATCTTCCATCTCGGCGACCACCGAAGCGACATCCTCGTCTCCGGTTTCACGAACCAGTTTATCCGTGGCTTCACTTTCGTCATAGGCCTTGCCCGGCGCGTGCAGGCTTCCTTCAATCTCACGCTGCACGCTCTTTGGGGTGATGCCGTGCGCCTTATTGTAGGCGAGCTGTTTTTCACGCCGATAGTCGGTGGTTTCAATCGTCTTGCGAATCGCTTCGGTCTGCCGGTCGGCATAGAGGACCACCCGCCCCTGATCATGGCGGGCGGCCCGTCCGGCCGTCTGGATCAAGCTGGTCGTGCTCCTTAAGAAGCCTTCCTTGTCGGCATCGAGTATCGCCACAAGCGCGACTTCGGGAAGATCAAGCCCCTCGCGAAGCAAGTTCACCCCTACAAGCACATCGAAATCACCTTTCCGGAGACGGCGCAAAATTTCCACCCGTTCAATTGCATCAATATCCGAGTGCAAATACTCCACCTTCAAATCCGCCTCGCGCAAGTAGTCCGTAAGGTCCTCGGACATTCTTTTCGTCAGGGTCGTGGCAAGCGCCCGGTATCCGGCCTTGGCGGTTTTCCGCACCTCCTCGATAAAATCCTCCACCTGTGTACGCAGCGGGCGAACATCAACCACAGGGTCGAGCAAGCCGGTTGGTCGGATCACCTGCTCGGCGACAACCGCGGAACGGTCAAGTTCGTATTGGGACGGCGTGGCGGACACATAGGTCGCCTGCCCGGTTATCTCATTGAATTCATCAAAAGTCTGCGGTCGGTTGTCCAACGCCGACGGCAAGCGAAAACCGTACTGAACAAGCCGTTCCTTGCGCGCGCGATCCCCGTTGTACATGGCGCGAATTTGCGGCAGCGTCACATGGCTCTCGTCAATAAACAGCAGGAAATCAGAGGGGAAAAAATCAATCAAACAAAAGGGGCGCTCCCCCGGCTTACGACCGGACAGATGCCGCGAATAGTTTTCAATCCCCGTGCAAAACCCCATCTCCTGGAGCAATTCAATATCATATTCCGTCCGCATCCGTATACGCTGCGCCTCCAGCAAAAGATTTTGCGACTCAAACCAAGCCACTTGTTCTTCCAGCTCGGCCCGTATATCTTTGACCGCCTGGTCGATTTTTTCTTTCGGCGTAGCGTATTGGGTGGCCGGATAAAGATGGAACTTTTCCAACTCCGCTCCCGTGCTTCCGCTGACGGGGTCCAGTTCGCACAACACATCCAGCGTATCGCCCCAGAACTCGAGTCGAATGCCGCTTTCCATATAGGCCGGATAAATATCCACAACATCCCCGCGCACCCGGAATGTTCCCCGTTTAAACTCGATATCATTGCGCTCGTAAAGAATCTCCACCAACTGCTCAAGCAGTGTGTCCCGGGAAAGCTCCATGCCCGGTTGCAACGGAATCATCATCGACTTGAAATCTTCGGGCGAACCAAGGCCGTAAATACAGGAAACACTTGCTACGACAATGACATCCTCCCGACTGATCAACGAAGAGGAAGTCGCAATGCGAAGCCGTTCGATCTCGTCATTGATGGAGGAATCCTTCTCAATATAGGTGTCGGTTTGCGGGATATAGGCCTCCGGCTGATAATAATCGTAGTAGCTGACAAAGTATTCCACCGCATTTTCCGGGAAAAACGCCTTGAATTCGGCGTAGAGCTGGGCGGCAAGCGTCTTGTTATGGGAGATCACCAGAGCCGGGCGCTGAACTTCCTGAATGACATTCGCCATCGTAAACGTTTTCCCCGAGCCCGTCACGCCGAGCAAAGTCTGGTCCTTGTTTCCCGCCCGAATGGAATGGACCAGGCTATTAATGGCCGAGGGCTGGTCCCCTTCGGGCTCGTGTTGGCTGACAAGTTTAAATCGCACACAGCAAGGAAAGAAGCACTTGCCCTTTGGCGCAAGCGGAAGAAAAAGTTCAAACGGAAATCCCTTCAAATAAGCGCATTCCTCGGGAACCCGAATCTTTTTTATTTGGCGCGTAAACTGTGTTTCGACATCCTGGGAATTCAAAAACATAAACCAAACCGCTCGGGAGCCAACTTTGACATCCACTGCTGGACAAAACGGCGCAACAGGACAACATTTCCCCCGTGACCGCATCGAAATATCCAATCCTTTTTTTCGACGGTGAATGCGGCTTTTGCACCCGTTCGGTCCGCTTTTTGATGATTATTGACCGGCAGGCAACGCTCTGCTTCGCGCCACTCCAAGGCGAAACAGCAAAAGAACGGCTGCCGGAGACGCTACGGGAATCGCTTTCAACCGTCGTGTATTGCCGTCCCACTCCGACCGGAGATCCGGATGTATTGCTACGCTCCGACGCTATACTCTACGCGATGATCGACACCGGCAACTGCACACGCTGCTTTGCACGCGCCGCGCTTTCGCTGCCCAAAAACTTCCGGGATTCCGCATACAACTGGATTGCCAAAAACCGCCGCTTCCTCGTCCCAGGCAAAGCGTGCAAGCTCCCCTCCAAACGCAAGCGCGAACAGCTCCTCCCTTGAACCAGAATTCCGGACTAGAATAACGACCACGCCGGTCAGCCGGAAACGCTGTCAACTCAAGGTCAAGCCCGCGCGATCAGGAGAGATATATGCATAGGGGACTTATGAGCCCGTCCCTGTGCCCCCTTTTATAGGTCTTCTTTTTATAGGTCTGTCCCTGTTCTC
>JBKGYB010000056.1:0-9775 GCA_046546295.1 Opitutales bacterium
ATCTTCCTGCCCCCCTTTGCTCCACCGGCATTACCCGGTTTCCACACTCTTACGGCACTACTGACGGGCGGGGTTACGGGTTCAGGGGAGGCAAACGCATCAGGGCGGGACGCCCTGACTCCGAAAGTGCGGCGAACGCCGCACAGCGTTCTGTTTCGGAGCCCTTCGACAGGCTCCCTTCGGCCTCCTTCGGGAGGCCGAAGGGCAGGCAGGCTCAGGGCGAGACGCCCTGCCTCCGATAAACAAAGCCTGCGCTCTCGCCACAGCGGGTCACCGTTGCTCTATCGGAGCGCCTTCGACCACTTCGGCAGGCTCAGGACAGGCCAGCTCAGGGAAGAAGGGGGTTCCGCACGACAAGGGACTCGATAACCTGCCCATCCTGCAGATCCTCGGTCCACAGTTCGTCGACTCCGGCCCGAAGCGCAGCAGCGACAATTCCAGAGTCCCAAAAGGAAAAACCCCATCGGAGTTGCACTTCAAAAGCCCGCCGCAAGAGCGCACGTGAGTTTTCCACCACAACCCATTGCAAATATCGTCCAACCCTTTGCTGGGATTCCGCGACGGCGATCCCCTTCTTCACAAAGTTAACATGGCATTCCTGAAGGACTTGAATACTCACTGTCGGATCAAAGTCCCCTTGCCAGCAGCCTTCCACCAGATTCCGGGCTGTGTCGTGACGAGCCCCCGCATCCATGTCTTGCGCGTAAATCAGAATGTTCGAGTCAAGGAATACCTTTCGCTTAGCGTTCATGCAACTCCTCCCGCGTAAAGGGTTTTCCGCCCAGATGCATGGGCTGGCTCAAATCACGCAGGGCTTCTCGGCGATCTTCTTCGAAAGATTCCCGTTCCAGCAGGGCCGACTCCATCAGTTCGGCAACCCAGCCGGATACCGATAAACCTTCGTCCACCGCCCGGTGACGGGCTCGCTTCCAAAGTGTTTCATCAATTTTCAGCGTCAGATTCTTCATGAACTTAAGCAAAACGACGGCACGGAAAACATCAAGCACAGAAAAAATCTTTGCCCCTTTGCAGGTATAACAACCATAGGGTCGCCATGGATCATCCATTTACGTTGGATTCACCGCACTGCAGCGCGCGGCTCGTCACAAAAAAGCTTGAAACAAGCATGATCAGCGCGGCCACAACGGGATGGAGCGCGCCTGCGGCGGCCAATGACATGCCGATCACGTTATAGGCGGCCGCAAAGCGCAGGTTGCCCCGCAAGCGGCGGTGCACGTCGCGTGCGAAACGGATGGCTTCGGGGAGTATGTCTATGCGGTCCGCCGTCAGTTGTCCGCCGGCCGCGGAACGTGTCAGGCCGGAGCCGCTGCTCATGGCAATCGAACCGGACGCCGATGCCATGGCGCCGGCGTCGTTTATTCCGTCGCCGACAAAAAGGGGGCGCTTACATTGGTTTTTGGCTGCTTCGACGCGCGTCACCTTGGCTTCCGCCGAGAGACCGGACTCCAATGCCACCCCGGAAGGTAGCGTCAGCTCCGGCTCTCTGTCGCCGGTCAACACCGCGACGCGGACGCCGAGTTGTTCGAGCCCCTCCCAGACGGAGTCCACGCCCTCCCGAAAGCGTTCCCGGACGACCCCCACAGCGGCGAGTTTTTGTCCAACAAAGACATAGACCGCTTTCCCGTCCGTTTCCCGCAACCCGCGCGCTTGCGCTTCGCGCCGCAACTCGTCCTCCCGCCTCCCGACAAGTTCGGCATCGCCGATCAGGATGGGCCAACATTCCTGATCGGAAAATCGGACCCGTGCTTCCACGCCCTGACCGGGCGCCAGCTTGCGGTTTTCCAACCAACAGGTTTCAGTCGCCTCTTTTTCCGCAACCTCCGCGCACAAGGCGCGGGCCACCGGGTGTGCGAGGCCTTCCTCAGTCGCGCGAATCGCCCCGAGCAGCCGGCCGCGCGCGTACAGCCATTCTTCCGGCACAAACAATTCCGTCACGCGCATGGTGGCTTCGCTCAGGGTGCCGGTCTTATCGAAAAACACCTGTTTCGTACGGGCCAGCACATCAATCAACGCGCCGTCCCGACTGACCAGCCCCATCCGCGCAAGCCGGAACAGGCCTTGCCATACAGCGACCGGCGTCGCCAGCCCCATGGCACAGGGGCAGGCAACAAGTAGCACCGCCATGCTGTTGAATACCGCTTCGCCCCAAGTGCCGGTAAAGGACCAATAAATCCCCGTCGCCAAGCTGACCCCCGCAACCAGTGGTAAAAATCCCTGAATCAAGGCGTCCGCCTGCGTCTGCATCTCGGAAGGACGTCCGGAGGCGTCCTCGACGGTCTCCAAAATACGGTCCAACTCCCGCTCGCCTTCAACCGCCCGGGCCTCGACTTGAAAGGTGCCGTCCACCGACCATGTGCCCGCCCGCACCGCATCCCCCCTTCGCCGGACCACCGGCATCGGCTCGCCGGTCAACGCGGTTTCCCGCACATAGCCCACGCCGGAAGAAACAATGCCGTCCACCGTAAACGGCTCGCCGGGCCCCACAGCGACCTGCGTGCCCTGCGTAACCTCGGACAGCGGCATATCCGTGGCCGCGCCATTTTCGTCAAGCGCCACGGCCCGGTCAAAGCGCTCGCGCAGGCGTTCGCTTTCGAGCGCGAGCCGCGATTGGGAGCGCTCGCTGATCAGCCGTCCAAGCGTATAAATCGCGATGACAATCGCCACCACTTCGTAGTATACGCTGCCACTGCCGGTGAAAGTACTGACGAGTGATCCGATAAACGCGCCCACAAGGCTCAAGGTAAAAAGTCCTTCAATCGACAGGCGGCGGGCCCGCGCCATCTCCACCGTAGACCGGAACAAGGGGCCTCCGAGAAAGCCCATCACCACAAGCGCGGATAGGATCAAGCCGCCGTGCAGGATCCAATACACGGGCGTCCCGAACTCCGGCGGAGTAATATTCACCGCCAACGAAAAAACCATGCCCTGCCCGGCAAACACGGCGGCCACGCCAATTCGCAACCAGGCTTGGGATATTCTCGACTCCATGTCGTCTTCCGACATAAAGGCCGCCTGGTTATCGCCCTTCCGCGCCATTCCGGCCCGTTTTGCTTCCGTACTCATCGTTCAGTTACCCCGCGCACAAAATTTTCCTGTCGCCCGATTTCAACCTATTATAAAAACCACCCACCCGACTATGGCAATGCGAGGACAAACAAAAAATTTTGAAACCGGAGGTCGCTACGTTGTAATTGTCTTGCTTCTCCTGACAGCGATCGCCGGCGGGCTCTTCATCTACCTCGGTCCGCGTGCCACCGAAAAGCGCCCGGGCGTCCTCCACCTCGGCATTCGATACACCAACGAACGTTCCGTCGATTTCCTGCGCTACGGGAAAGAGGGCCCGCCCGCACGCATTGCTTTTATCGACAAGGACGGGAAAGCCGTCCGCGCTGTTGATAAACTCGAACGCGGGCGCAACCTCGTGCCCATCGGGGAACTGCCGGCCGGCCCATATACCGCCCGGATCAGTGCCCCGGGCTACGAAGCGAAGCGAATACCTGTGGAAATTGAAGCCCGAGTGCTGCGACCCGCCCCCGGCTTCTCCGGGAGCGCGAACGCCCACGCGGACCGCAACATGATCGGCGTCCGCCTCAGCCCCGACTCACCGGATGCCAGCGCCGAAAAAACCGCTCAATAAAAGCTTCGCCCCGTTCGAACTCTCCCTTGAGCGACCGGCCCCGGAGAGCGCGTTCCGCATAAGTTTCAGCGATGCCCGGGTGATAACCCAATAACGGGGCCTGTCGGACTTTGCCGACAGACTGCTGGTAATTTGAGGGACATCGTTGTTTTCAACCGATCTCTGTGTAGCATGTTTTCACGTGAAAAAACTCTTTCGCATATTATTTTGGACCGTCCTTGCCGGGGCCTTCGCACTCGCATTGCTCGCACTGACAAGCTCCCGCTGGTTGCCGGTGGTCCTGCCGCCCGTGCTCGAACGGTTCGACGTCGAACTCGAGTCGGCTGCGCGCCTGGAATCCGGCGGCATCGTCCTGAAAGAGCTGTCCTGGGAGAACGATGCCACCTCCCTCTCGGTCGGCCGGGCGACCGCCCCATCCTTCTTTCAATATGCAAAGGAACGGGTTTCAGGCGCGTTCACCGAGCGTTCCTTTGTCCGCCTTGAAAATATCAGGATCCATATCGATCCTGCCGTGGAACGACCTGAACGAAAGAAAGAGATCGCCCGCCCTGAACCGGTGGCTTTGTATAATCAGTTGAGGGCCTCGGTCCAACGCTACGGGGCCTGGGCGCCGCCTGTTGCCGTTGAAAATCTGTCCGTCGGGCCGCCGGACAGTGACGGCGAGGCATGGGTCTCGGTTTCCACCGCGGAGTTGCGGGATTTTGATTTTAAAGCTGAGCTCAATGTAACAAGCTTTCCGCGAACCGTCGCCGTGCAGGGCGCTTTGGCCCCGGACCCGGCAACGCCATGGCGGGCGCAATTGTCGCTTCCAAAAGAGGGGATGGAGCTGCGCCTCCTGCTGAGGACCGCGGACGAGGGACTCCGGTTGTTCAGCGAAGTCGCACGGGGCAAGGACCGGATCACGGGCGAAGCCTTCGTCCGCGAGGGCGAGAGCCTGCCGGCGCGGGCGACAGTGCGTTCGGACGAATTCGCGCTCGATCCCCAGTGGTTGCGGGCCCTCAAACTTGAGGAAATTTCGGCCCTCGCTGTTTCCGAACTCCGGGTTGTCTGGCGGGAAGACAGTTATACGGGCCGACTCTTGCTCGATGGGACGATGGAGGCTTGGAAATCAAACGCGCTTCCCCTTGAAATGGAATTGGGCCTGGCGGGAGATACTAAAGCGCTCCGAATCGAAACAGCCGAATTGACAGCGGACTGGGGCAGGCTGGATCTGAGCGCGCCGCTTACGTTTGAATGGAAAGACTTCGCGATCGAAGAGGAGTCGGTCGCGCGCGCGCGCCTGGATCTGGCGCGACAGCCCTTTGTTGATGCAACGGGGAAATTGGAGGGCGCCTTGCGCCTGCGGCAAAGCAAAGAGGACGGACCGAATATCGGCTTTGAAATAAGCGGCCGGAATGTCGGTTACGAAAAATGGCAGGCCGAAACGATTGAAATGAACGGGCGCTGGAAAAAGGAACGTCTGCATCTGAATCAATTGAAAATCGTGCCTCGGGACGGGGGCGGTGGTTTTGCAAGTCTCAACGGCGTGTTTGACCAGGCGAAGGGCGAGTTGAATTTTGAGTATGCGGTTGAATTGAGCGCGGATTGGGCGAAAAAACAACTGGGCGAGGCGCCCTGGGACAACAGCATGCAGGCAGCCGGATCAATCACCGGCCCGCTGGAACGTCCGGTGGTGACCGGGCGGGTGGAACCAATGTCCTTGTTGCTCCCGGCCACCGCGCCAATCGAAGTAGCAGGCGCGTTTCGGTTCACGGAATTGAACACGCTCGCGGTCGAGGGCGCCGCCCAAGCGGGAGAGGCCGCCATTGAAACACGGTTCGAAGCAAAATGGAAGGATGGCCTATTGAGCGCGAATGTGTCCGAGTTGCGTTGGACGGACCCGGATTATCCGACCCTTGAACTGCTCGAGCCCATGAGCATGGAATATCACGCGGCCGCAAGCAAGCGTCCCATCGACACGCGTATTTTTGTCGAAGCTTTTGCACTCGAAAGTGAAAATACCGCAATCCGCGGACACTGGGATGGGGGCGACACAATGGATCTGCTCCTCCGCAACCTTTCCTTTAAACGCTTCCAACCATGGCTGGAGAAGGAAATTCCGGACATCGACGTGGAACGGGTGGAACTTGCCCTGACCGAACGCAGGCCCTACCTTGCCGGCCGAGTCGCCTTGCGGGCCAACGAACGACTCGGTCCGGACGCAAGGCTCGACCTTCGTCTCGATGGACAACTCGGCGGGGACGGGTTATGGGTCCGGGAAGCCGAAGTAAGTTTTTCAGGAGAAGACTCTGGCCGATCTCCGGAAAAACCGGACAACCCGCTGGTTCGCGGCGCATTCCGCGTGCCCCTGCGCGCCGGATTCAAAGAAGGAACGGAAAAAGTGTATTGGGAATGGATCAAAGACGCCCCGCTCGATGGAAAATTGACGGCCCGGAGCCACGCCCGCTTTTCGGATTGGTTGCAACAAGCCACGGGCCTTCGAGTCGAGGACGGCGGAATGGATTTGAAATTGGGCGGCTCGGTGGCGGACCCATCCGCTGTGCTTGAAGCATCCGCCGCATCCGCGGAATGGGACGGCCAAGTTGACGACCGGTCCATTCCGAAAGTGAACAACCTGCTGCTGCAGGCGTCGGCGCAACAAGACGTGGTTGCCATAGACTCGCTCGAATTCACGCTCAACGACAGCAAGGTGGCCGGGCAATTTTCGGCGCCAACCGAAGCTTTGTCCGCCCTGCTCCCCGGACAGGATGGCAGCCGGAAACAAATCCTGGAAGCAAGCTCCGGCCGGATCGAACTCCTCAATTGGGAGGCAGCGGACTGGGTGGACCTGCTGCCCCCCATCCTTCGCCAGACCGGCTCCCTGGACGGAACTTTCGAATGGGAGCCCGGCTTTGACTTTCAGGGCGCCCTTGCTTTCGAGGGCTTCGGACTGCGACCCACGGGAGTCCTGCCCATGATAGACAGGATTTCAGGGGATCTGGAGCTTGAGGACCGGAAGCTGCTCATAGAAACCGCTTCCGCACATTTCGGCGGCAGCCCCGTCCGATTGGACGGATGGGTGGACGCAACCGACTTCAATGATGTCTTGTGGGAAATCACGGTCCAAGGTAACAACATTCCGCTGGTTCGCACGACCGACATGATTTTGCGCAGCGACCTTGACCTTGTCGCAAGCCGTAACGAAAAAAAGAATAAACCGCTGGTGGCCGGAGACCTGAATCTTCGTTCCAGCACACTGCTTATGGAATTCGACCCGTTGTCGCCGAACACGGAGAAAGGACCGGGAATGGCTCCCCCCTATTTCTCGATCGAAACGGAAACGCTTCGGGACTGGCGCTTTGACCTCGCCTTGAAGGGCGACTCGTTCATGCGCGTACAAAGCCCGTATTTCAGGACAAATTTGTCGGCAAACCTCGACCTTAATGGCACATTCGGACAACCTCTGCTGACGGGATCGGTCCGGGTGATGGGCGGCATGCTGCGCTTCCCGGGCGCAAAGATGAGCCTGGACACCGGGGAGGCGTATATTGAACCGGGCCGACCTGAAGAACTGCAAATCGATGTCAAAGGACTGGCACGGGTGGCGCCTTATGTGATCACCATGGAAGTCAGCCAGACCGCACAGGACCCGCTCATTCAGTTTCAATCCACGCCGGAATTGAGTAATGCGGAGATCGTTCGGCTGCTTTCGACCGGCAGCCTGAGCGGCGGCGGCGCCGGCGCCGTAGGCCTGTATTTGGGGCGGGGCCTGCTCGGAGCCGGGGGCATGGAAGGCGGCTTTGCCGACCGCCTGACCGTCAATGTCGGCGAAGAAAAAACACAGAGCGGGCAAAATACGTTGGAAGTGATCTACAACCTCTCGGAGCCCCTTGATATACGGGGCAAGTACGATGCGTTTGACGCCTATAACCTCGACCTTATCTGGAATATTTACAAACAATGAAAAAGCCGGAATATCACGCGCTCCTTGCTGTTTTGCTTTTCGCCTGCGCATGCGCCGCAAGCGCCCAAAGCAATATCGAAGTCAGCGGCATGGGCTTTCTCAAAGACCGAAACCTGAACAAGCGCCTCTCCTTCCTGCTCGATGTCAATCCCTCCGAAGAGATAACACTGGATGCCGCGGTTTTGGAAGACAGCGCGTTTTTGTTAATGGAACAAGTCAAACGCAATGGTTATCTGCAGCCCACTATTATCGGAAAATTCAAAATGGACGGGGATCGGGAAAAGGTGTCATGGGAAGACAACTACTCCATACAGCTTGACGCCGGATTTACAGCGGATCATGCCGAATTTACGATCAAAAAGGGAGTCTTTTATTACTATGATTCCATTTCCGTGGAAGGCGTGAGCGCCCTCGAAGAAGGACAAGCGGAGCGCTACTTCATCCCGGGCGGCGCCCTGTTTGCCCGAAAAAAAGACCTGATATTCACTCCCATGAATTTCGAGCGCAGGCTCGGCCGCTTGTTGCGTGCTCTGGATGAGAACGGGTATCGGAAAGCGCGCGAAGCGAACCGTACGGTCGAAATGGATGAAACAACGGGAGGCGTTGACATGGATCTGGTTTTGGAAGAGGGGCCGCTACACCGCGTCGGTGACCTGAGCATCGAAATCAACGATAATTCCGGAACCATCGAAGAACGCTCCGAGGAGAATGTCGGCGCCGTCCTGACCCCGGACTGGGAGCGGGAGCTGCGCCGAAGCCTGCGCAACGAATCGTTTTCCGCGGGTTATCCGGACACCCGAATTTCCATTGAGACGCTTGCGGAAAATACAAAGCGGCAGAAAGGGCATGAAGAGGCCGTATTGATCCGCGACCTTCATGTCCGTGTGGAACGGGGCGAGCCGGTGCGGTTAACAGGCGTGCGCTTCGAAGGCGACCCCGATACACGGCGTTCCCTCCTTCGGCGTCAAGCTGATTTGAATACGGACGAGCCACTCGACCTTTTTAAAGCCAGCGAGGGACGTCGCAAACTTATGGGGCTGGGAATTTATTCGGATGTGGATATGAACTTCGAGCCCCCGGAAGGCCCGGAACGGGAAGTCGTTTACAAACTCGACCCCGATGTTCGCAAAGAGTTGAACACCTTACTCGGATGGGGCAGCTACGAACAATTGCGGGCGGGCTTTGAGTGGAACCACAGCAACCCGTGGGGCCTCGCCCATCGCTATGAGATCGGAGCCAAACAAAGCTTCAAAGCGACCCGCGTTGACGCGGGCTACTTCTTCCCACAGGTCCTCGGGTCCGAGGCGACAGCGTATGTTAACGCCGAATACAACGTCCGGGAGGAACTTTCCTTTGACCGTGAAAACCGAAGCGTTTCGGTGGGTACCGGGATACCCGTCGGGCCGAGCGGATTACGCTTGACCACCGAATACGGCATCTCGCGGGAAATCACCCGCCGTGAAAGCGGCGGCGCCTTCGTGTCCGAAGAACGCGCAAGAGTCGCAAGCCTGCTGCTCCGCGCCACGCTCGACCGACGGGACAGCTTTCGGGCCCCTACTTCCGGCTACAGCCTGTTTGCGAGCTACAAAGTCGCCAATGCCATGCTGGGCGGAAGCGTGAACTTTCAAAAGCTGGAAACAGGGGCAAGCCATCATTTTTCCGTAACCGACAGTTTAATCGCACACAGCTCCCTTCGACTCGGAACCATTTATACCTCCGAATCCGCCGAAAAAAACATACCTTTTAACGAGCGCTTCTTCCCCGGCGGCGAAAATACCGTACGTGGATACCTGCGGGGCGAAGCCTCCCCCCTCGATATCAACGGCGACGAAATCGGGGCCGAAACGTCCGTTATCGGAAACTTTGAATTGGAACAACGGGTGCTGAACAATTTTTCCATCGTCGGTTTCATGGATGCTGTGGGCATTTCCCGGGACGGATTTTTCGAAGACGAGACCGATGTCCTGTATTCCGTCGGCCTGGGACTCAGGTACCAGAGCATAGTCGGTCCGATCCGCCTGGAATACGGGCACAACCTGTCCCCGCGCGAAGAAGACCCTGAGGGCCGACTCCACTTCTCCATCGGCTTCCCGTTCTAGGAGTCTGTCGGGCTTAGCCGCAGGACTCCTTGCCCCTGTGAAGTTTGCGTGACACCATCTTCGGGTTTTCGGGGG